>JBILVW010000069.1:0-10197 GCA_044370205.1 Pirellulales bacterium
AATTCACCGGCGGCTGCGCGCGACCCCCGACCGGCTCCGCGTATTTCGTTTTTGATTAGATTTCGTGGAAGCAAAAAACCGTGGCCGGAGAGGGGTTGCCCCTGCCGTGTCGCCGGCGTTGGCGGCAAGCGAAGGCAGGATGCCGAGAGCGCAGCCGCCATCGAGCGAGCGAAGGGCAGGGATGCCCGAAGCGCGCGTCCGGCGAGATGGCAGGGGCAATCCCTCTCCTCAGAGTTGAGGTCGGCCCACTCCTCTCAGAGAGATTTGAATGACACCGCTTTCCGAGAAACCGTCCGTGCAGCCAGTCGTGAGTGATCGTGTTCGCGCGGTGGTGACAGTGGCGATCGGCGTGTATCTCGTCGGCCTCGTGCTGGCCATCATGGGGAACGGCTCGAGTGGTGCGTCGGCGCTGGTGCGGACGATCAAGAGCCGGCTCTATTCGCCCTCGCTCGTGCCCGCCTGGCTCGACGTCGGCCACGACCATCATCTGACGTATGGGATGCCCGAGGATGCCGATCATGTGATCGAACTGCGAGCTGGCGAGAAGGGGAAGGTCGTGCGGCTGCCGGTGAACGGCCGTGGCGAACGGGCGGCCCGATGGCGGCGGCTCGCGGCGGCGCTGGCACCGGCCGCCGACGGAGACGAGCGGGCCGTCGCGCTGCTGGCGGCCGTCGGTGCCGGCGGGTTCGACGAGGCCGGCAGCGAGGATCTCACCGTGCGGGTG
The DNA here is from genome assembly GCA_044370205.1 of Pirellulales bacterium. Taxonomy (GTDB): domain Bacteria; phylum Planctomycetota; class Planctomycetia; order Pirellulales; family UBA1268; genus QWPN01. The sequence continues at coordinate 725 of JBILVW010000069.1, forward strand.
CTGCGCAGGCGATTGCCCGAGCGACTGGGTGCGCCGATTCCCGATGGCTTCGAGCAGGCGGCCACCGCCCGGGTGCGGCGCATCGGTGGCGAGATTCAACTCATCAAGTCGGAGCCCGCGGGAGAGGTGGCGCCGCTGGTGACGCCGGATGGCGTGACCGAGGAGGACACGCCATGACTGGACACGAGCGTGCTGCCGTCGCTGCGGCGTCGTCCTCGGGGCTCGAGGCGACGTGGAACCGGTTTTGGTTCGAGCCGGCCGATCCGCGGCCGCTGGCGGTCGTGCGGATGCTGACAGGAGCCCTTGCGCTCGCGCTTCTCTCGAGCTACACGGCCGACCTCGTGGCCTGGTTCGGGCCGCAAGGGATGATTCCCGCCGATGCCGCCGCGCCGTGGCGGTCGCCGTTCGGCTGGTCGCTGTTCGATTTCGCCACCACGCCCGACTCGCTGCGGCTGCTGCTGGCGGTGACGGGAATCGTGCTCGGGCTGCTCGCCGTCGGCCTGGCGACGCCGCTGGTGTCGCTTGCGGCGGCGATTCTCTGGGCATCGCTCTTGCATCGCGGGCCGATGCTCGCCGGGCCGGCCGACGACTGCGTGGCCGTGCTGCTCTGGTGCCTCGCGATCGGCCAGAGCGGCGGGGCCTGGTCGCTCGATCACTGGTTCCGCGGGTCGCGGGAGCCAGCTGCGGCGAGTATTCGCAGCCGCATCGCGCTGTCGCTGATCCAGGTGCATGCCGCGGCGATCACGGTGGCGTCGCTGCTCGCCCAGCTCAAGGGAGATGTGTGGTGGGACGGCACGGCCGCCTGGTGGCTCACGGCCCGCACCGACTCGCGGCTCGTCGATCTCGCCGGGCTGTTCACGAGGTCGGAGTATCTCTGCAACCTCGTCACGCACGCGATCACGGGGTTCGAGCTGGCGTTTGCCGTGGGGCTTTGGTTCGCGGCCACCCAGACGATCGTGGCCCGGATCGGCGTCGTCGCCTGGCCGCTCATCGGCCTGCTCGCGGGCGAGCCGTCGTGGGGCCTGGCGATGGCGATCTTCTGCGTGCCGCTGGCGTTCAACGGCCCGCGAGGAGGTCGCGGAACTGGGCCTCGTCGATGACAGACACGCCGAGCTTCTGGGCCTTCTCGAGCTTGCTGCCCGCCTCGGCGCCGGCGAGCACGTAGTCCGTCTTCTTCGACACGCTCGATGAAGCCCGGCCGCCCGCCTTGCGGATCGCCTCCTCCGCCTCCTGTCGCGAAAAACCCTCGAGCGTGCCGGTCACGACGAACGCCTTGCCCGTGAGCGGCCCGGCGGTGATGCGATCCGCCTCCGGCACGTCGAGCCGCACGCCGGCGTCACGCAGCCCCGCGATCACCCGCCGGACGTAGTCGCTCGCCAGCCACTCGTGCACGCTGGCGGCGATCGTCGGCCCGATCTCGGGCACGGCCGAAAGCTCGTCGGCCGTCGCGGCCGCGAGCGCCTCGATCGTGGGGAACCGCTCGCAGAGCAGGGCGGCCACCCGCGGCCCCACGTGGCGGACGCCGAGCGCATTGAGCACCCGCACGAGGCCCCGCGAGCGGCTGGCCGCGATCTGCTCGACGAGCGCCGTCGCCGACTTCGTGCCCATCCGCTCGAGCGGCTCGAGCTGGTTGATCGTCAGCGAGTAGAGGTCGGCGTAGTCCTTCACGAGCCCCGTCGCCACGAGCTGCTCCACGAGCTTGTCGCCCAGCCCCTCGATTGCCATTGCACCACGGGAGGCGAAGAACAGGAGGCGTTCGATGCACCGGGCCGGGCACTCGACGTTGGGGCAGCGGATGTAAACCCCGTCGGTGTCCTTCACGAGGGGTGTGCCGCATTCCGGGCACTCCGTCGGAAACTCCCAGACGGGAAGCGAGTGCTTCCGCAGGTGTTTCTCCACGCGGACGACGTGCGGGATCACCTTGCCCGCCTTCTCGACGACGAGCACGTCCCCCACGCGGACGTCCTTCCGCAGGATCTCGTCGGCGTTGTGGAGGCTCGCCCGCCGCACGATCGTGCCGGCAAGCTCGACCGGCTCGAGATCGGCGACGGGCGTGATCGTGCCGCCGCGGCCCACCTGCACCCGGATGCCCGCGAGCTTCGTCGTGGCCTCGAACTTCTCGAACTTCCAGGCGATCGCCCACCGCGGGCTCTTGGCCGTGGTGCCTGCCCGCCGCTGCTGGTCGAAGCGATCGACCTTGACGACGAAGCCGTCCACCTCGAAGTCGAGCTCGTGCAGCTCCTCGATGAGCGCCGTGCCCCGCTCGACGAGTGCGTCGAGCGAGTCGAACACCTGCGTGCCCGGCGCCACCGGCAGGCCCGCGGCGACGGCCCAGGCGAGCAGGCCCGTCTGTGAATCGACGCCGAGGCCGGTCGAGTCGCCGACGCCGTGGCAGAAGAACCGCAGCGGCCGCCGTGCACATTCCCGCGGATCGAGCAGCCGGATGCTGCCGGCGGCCACGTTGCGGGTGTTCGCAAAGGGCGGCACGCCTTCCCTGGCCTGAGCCTCATTGAGCGTCACGAGATCGGAGTTGGTCATGTAGACCTCGCCGCGAATCTCGATCGACTCCGGCGGTGCGTCGAGGTCGAGCCGCAGCGGCACGCCGTGGATCGTCCGCACGTTGTGGGTGATGTCGTCGCCGACGGTGCCGTTGCCCCGCGTGGCGGCGAGCGCGAGCAATCCTGCTTCATAGGTGAGCGACACGGCCACGCCGTCGATCTTGAGCTCCAGCACCCAGCGGATCGGTTCGGCAGCGTGCGTCGTGCCCTCGTGGAGCAGCTTCTCGACGCGGCGGCCCCAGGCGGCGAGGTCATCGGCCGAATACGTGTTGTCGATCGAGAGCATCGGCATCCGATGCCGCACCGACTCGAGCTCCGGCACCGGCTCATCGCCCACTCGCTGCGTGGGGCTGTCGGAGGTGACGAGATCCGGGTGCTTCGTTTCCAGTTCCTGCAGTTCGGTGACGAGCCGGTCGTAGTCGCGGTCGCTGATCTCCGGCGCCGCCTCGACGTAATACTTCCGGTCGTGGTGGCGGATCTGCTCTCGCAGCCGCGCGATCCGGGATGCCGCCGACGCCGTCACGTGCGGTCGGCTCCCGAGGAAGCGTCGCGCCGCGCCGCCTGCCGGGCGGCCCGCTCCCGCTCTCCCTCGACGTGGTCCATGGCCACGGAGCCGAACGTGGCGATGGCCAGCACGACGAGCTCTCCCACAAGGATCGCCGTGCCATGGCGATCCATGAGCTGCTGCACCGGATGGGCCCGCGTGGCCGCCGCGCGGTCGGGCCGCACGCCGCGGAGGACGGCCATGCAATAGCTCATCGCGGTGATCGTGAACAGAACGCCCACGATGCCGAGCAGAATGGAGAAGGGGTTGGTGCGCCGCCGAGACATGACGGCAGTATAGGCGGCGGCGTCAGGCGGCGGCGGCCGGGCGGGCCAGGAGCGATTCGGCGGCGGCCACGACCCGCTCGACGTCGATGCCCCCCATGGCATGCGAGTCGGTCTTGCGGTCGTCCCATGCCGGCCGCAGCGCGGGCGGCGGCTCCACGCACACATGCTGCCGGCCATACGGGCCGTTCCGCTCGGCGGGCACCGGGCCGAAGAGGCCTACGCAGGGCGTGCCGACCGCGGCAGCGAGATGCAGCGGGCCGGTATCGCCCGAGATGAAGAGCCGCGACAGCCGGCAGAGTTCGCCGAGATCCTGGAGCGACGTCGCCGGCGCCATGATCGCGGCTCCGAACGAGTCGGCGGCGATCCGCTCGGCGGCGAGCTTCTCCTCGCGGCCGCCCCAGACCACGACGGTGGGCTGACCATGGCGACGGTGCAGCGCCCGGGCGACGGCGGCGAAGCGTTCGGCGGGCCACCGTTTCGACTGCCAGCCCGCACCGGGATTGAGCAGCACCGGCGGCGCGGCCAGCCGCAGCGACGCGACCCACTGCTCCATCCGTAGCCGGCTCACCGGCCAGCGGGGCATGTCGAACTCGGGCTGCCGCACGCAAATGTCGAGCGCGGAGAGCACCTCGCAGTTGCGATCGACGATGTGCGTGGCCGACACGCGAACCGGATGGGTGTAGGCGAGCCAGGCATGCTCCCGCGAGGCGGGCCGTGCGGGGCCGATCCGCCGCGGTGCGCCGGAGAGCCAGGTGGCGACGCCGCTCTTGAGCAGACCCTGCATGTCGATCGTCACGTCGGCCCCAAACCATTTGAACTGCTGCCGGAGCGACGCGACCGCGCGGGGCTGGGTGAGCCAGCCGCGGGGCAGACGAAAGAGATGATCAATGGCGGGATGGCCGGCCAGCACGTCGGCGGCCACGCCTTCGACGGCCCAGCCGATGCGGGCCTCGGGAAACGCCTTCTTCACCGCGACGGCGGCCGGCACGGCGTGAAGCACGTCGCCGATGGCCGAGAGCTTGACGATGACGATCGAACGCGGCGCGGCCATGTGCAGGACCCCGGGAGATGGCCTGGGAGAATCGCGATCGCCGTACGGCACCGCAAGGTCAGTTTTCATGCCCATACAAGCCCCCATGCGCAAGCAGGGGGATCAATCCGGCCGCCATTCCACCATCCCCCGGCTTGCGCCTAGGGGCTTGTATGAGAACGCAGATCCCCCGGCTTGCGCCTAGGGGCTTGTATGAGAATGCAGATCCCCCGGCTTGCGCCTGGGGGCTTGTATGAGAATGCAGATCCCCCGGCTTGCGCCTGGGGGCTTTTATGGGGTTGGGGTCTACGGAAGCCCGGCGACCGTGGCGGTAAAAATCCGCTCGAATGTCGCCCGGGTGTGGGCGGTGAGGCTCTGCACGTTGGCCACGAGCCGTTCGGGATCGGGGCAGCCGAGGATATGGGCGAGGTTTCGCTGCTCGTCGGGGGTCGCGGGGAAGTCGTGACGGGCCGGGGCGTCGAGCAGTCGGAGCCGTCCCTCGATCTCGCGAAGCATGCGGTAGGCATGCATGAGCGATTCATGGTCGTCGTCGCCGAGGTGGCCCGCCTCGCGGAGCCGCTCGAGCGCCGTGCGCGTGTCGGGCGTCCGCAGCCGCCCGTTCGCGCCGCCATGCACCAGCTGCAGCATCTGGGCCACGAACTCGATGTCGACCAGGCCGCCGGGGCCCCGCTTCAGGTTGCCGGGGCGGGCCCCCTGCTCCATCCGATACCGCATCTGACGGATCGACTCGACTTCCGCCGCGGTCCACGGCCGCTCGTAGGCCGCCGCCGCGATGATGCCGCGAACGCGTTCGCACGCCGCAGTCGAACCGATCGCAGACCGCGCCTTCACCAGCGCCTGCCGCTCCCAGATCGCGGCCGGGCCGTCGGCGGCGAAGTAGCGGGCGAACTCATCGAGTGAGATTGCGGGCGGACCGCTGCGGCCGGAGGGCCGCAGCCGCGAGTCGAGCTCGTAGAGGCGTCCCCGCGGCCCGAGCGTGTTGAACACCTTGCCCGTCCGCTGGGCCAGTTCGCCGAAGAAGTGGGCGTTGGAGGTGCCGTCGCCGGGCTTCGCCTGCCGCCGCTTCGGCACCGCGACGCCCTCGTGGTCGTACAGAAAGACGACGTCCACGTCGCTCGCGTAGTTCATCTCGCGGCCGCCGAACCGGCCCATCGCCAGCACGACCGTGCCTGCCGGCCCGCCCTCCGCGGCCGTCGGCACGCCGAGCCGCTCGACGCGCCGCGCCTGCTCGCGGGCCATCACCACCTTCAGGCAGGCCTCCGCGATCGCCGTCAGCGCCCCGCTCGTCTCGGCCGCGTCCTGACGGCCGAGCATGTCGCGGACGCCGACGCGAAGCTGCTGCGAGGCCTTGAATGCATGCAGGATCGGCTCCACATCGATGGCGTTGCGGCAGAGCTCCGTGAGGCTGGCCTCCAGCGCCGCCGGCGTGGGCAGGCGATCCAGCACGAGGCTGTCGAGCAGCTCATCGATCATTCCTGGATTGCTGACCAGCAGCCGCGCGAGAAACGGGCTCGACGAGCAGAGGCGGACCGTGAGATCGAGCGACGGCGGATGGACGCTGAACAACTCCCAGAGCACGCCCTTGCCACCGAGCGAGTCGCTCACCGCCACGAGGTTCACGAGTGCGGCGTCGGGATCGGGCGTTTGGCCGAGCGCCGTCAGCAGCCGCGGCGCGATCGCGGCCAGGAAATGCCGGCACCGCCGCGGCGAGAGAAACCGCACCCGCTCCTCTCCGAGCGCGACGACCGCCCGGTGGGCGGCTGGCACGTCGCGGAAGTGGTGCCGCGCGAGCACCTCATGCACGAACGCCGGCGGCGGGTCGGGATCGAGCACGAGATCGACCTCCGGCTCCGGGGCGGCCTCGTCGGGAAACGCGTCGTGCAGCAGGTGGTCGAGAATCCTGCGGTTGAGGTCGGTGGCATCGGCAAGGTCGCGACGCAGCCGCTCCGCGGCATCGGCCGCGGTGCCGTATCCGAGCCGGGCCGCGAGCCGGGCGAACTCGACGTCCGCAGCCGGCAGCAGATGGGTCTGGCGGTCGTAGAGCAGCTGGAGCCGGTGCTCGACCGTGCGGAGCAGGGTGTAGGTGCGTTCGAGGATTTCGCGTTCCTGGTCGGTGAGGCCCCCGGTCTCGGCGAGCCGCCGGATCGCCTCCAGCGTGCCGCCCGTGCGCACCCGCGGCACGTCACCGCCGTTCAGCAGCTGCAGGAACTGGATCGTGAATTCGATGTCGCGAATGCCGCCCCGGCCGTGCTTCACATCCGACGCATCGACCCCCGCGCGGATCGCCCGCTGCTCGATCCTGCGCTTGAGCGCCTTGATGCCGGAGATGTCGGCCCGCGTGAGCCAGCGGCGATAGATCCAGGGCTCGAGCTCCGCAAGCAGCTTCGCGCCAAGGGCGTCGTCGCCGGCGACGCAGCGGGCCTTCACCCAGGCCTGCCGCTCCCAGGTGCGGCCGCTTTGGTCGTAGTAATGGAGCATCGCGTCGAGACTCTGGGCTGGGCTCCCCGCGGTGCCGTGCGGACGGAGCCGCAGGTCGACGCGATAGGCAGCGCCGAGATCTGTCGCCTCGCCGATGAGCCGCACCGTCTCCTGCACGACGCGGTCGAAAAACTCCTGGTTGGTGCAGGGCCTGGGACCCTCGACCCGGCCGTCGGCCGAATAGACGAACACGAGATCGATGTCGCTCGAATAGTTGAGTTCGCCGCCGCCGAGCTTGCCGAGCGCGATCGCCGCGATCGTGGCCCGCTCGCCGCCGGCTCCCCGTGGCACGCCTCGCTGCCGCTCGGCGCGGGCCACGGCCGTGGCGAGGGCCGCCTGCACGATGCAGTCGGCCACGTGGGAGATCTGGCCCACGACCGTCTCCAGGCTCTGCCCGGCCACGAGGTCGCCGTAGGCGATGCGGAGCGTTTCCCGCCGCTTGAACCGCCGCAGCGGCCGCATCACGGCCTCCGCGTCGGGAGTCTCGCCCGCTGGCCGCGGGCCGATCTCGGCCGCGAGCACCGCGGCCAACGCCTCCTTCTTCTCGGGCCGCCCCTCGCCGAGCCGAATCCGCTCCCACGATTCGGGGTCGGCGATCACGAGCTCCGCCAGATGGGGGCTCGCCCCGAAGAGTTTCACGAGGATCCCGAGGGCTCGCGGGTCGCGGTCGAAGAGCGCCGCGGTGGCGAGCGGACTGCGGACCGCGGCCATGAACCGCTCGAGCGCCACGAGCACGCGGTCGGGATCACCCACCTCCGGGAGCAGCCGCGTGAGCTGGCTGCACATGCCCGCGAGCAGATCGAGCGTCACGCCCCGATCGGCGAGCGCGAGCAGCGCCCGGTGAGCCGCGGCGGCATCGGTGAGGCCCGCCTTCGCCGCCCATGCCGCTGCGGCCGATGGGTCGTCGAGGAGCTGCGCGATGTCGGTGGTCGAGAGCAGCACGTTATAAAAATCCGTCTTATAAAACTCGCCGGCTCGGGGGCGGTACAAGTCTCGTCGCGGTGGACCTCGAAGACTCGGTCCAAATGCTCCTCGAGCTTGCACCGACCCCCTCACCTCATCGATCGCCATGCAGCTCGGGAGGCGGAGGGATCGGTGCGAGGATCCCGAGCCTTGGGCCGCCGCGGCCCACAGCGCGGGAACTCGTACCGTCCCGCAGCCGGCACCGTACCGAAGGGCCCTATGCGTCGTACCCGAGATTCGGCGCCAGCCACCGCTCCACCTCGTTCACCGGCATGCCCTTCCGCACCGCGTAGGCCTCGACCTGCTCCCGCGTGATCCGGTCCACTGCGAAATATCGGCTTTCCGGATGGCCGAAGTAGAGCCCGCTCACGCTGGCGGCCGGCAGCATCGCGCAGCTTTCCGTAAGCGTCATCCCCGCCCCCTTCTCCGCATCCAGCCAGGTGAAGAGCGACCGCTTTTCGGTGTGGTCGGGGCAGGCGGGATAGCCCGGTGCCGGGCGGATGCCCCGGTATTTCTCCTCGATCAGGTCGTCGGCTGTGAGGTTCTCCGCCTGGCCAAAGCCCCATTCGCGGCGGGCCTTGGCGTGGAGCCACTCGGCGCAGGCCTCGGCGAGCCGGTCGGCCACGGCCTTGGCCATGATCGACGAGTAGTCGTCGTGGTCGCGGTCGTACTTCCGGCACAGCTCCTCGCAGCCGTGGCCGGTCGTGCAGGCGAAGGCGCCGAGGTAGTCCCGGCGGCCGCTCTCCACCGGGGCCACGAAGTCGGCGAGGGCGTGAAACATGTCCTGCCCCTTCCGCTCCCACTGCTGGCGGAGCGTGTGCACCCGGCCGAGCTCGGCCGACCGCGACTCGTCGGCGTACAGGATGATGTCGTCGCCCGTGGAGTTGGCCGGGAAGAAACCGTAGGCGGCCTTCGCGACGAGCGCGTCGCTGCGAACGATCTCATCGAGCATCCGCAACGCGTCGCCGTGCAGCTTTCTCGCCTCCACCCCCACCACCGCATCGTCGAAGATCGCCGGATACTTGCCCTTGAGTTCCCACGAGAGAAAGAACGGCGACCAGTCGATGAATGGAATCAGATCGCCGAGCGGCACCTTGTCGAGCGTCCGCACTCCGAGGAACTCCGGCACGTCGATCGTCGTGGTGCTCCAGTCGGTGGTCCACCGCTTCTCGCAGGCGGTCGCATAGGAGACGAGCTTCGTCTCCTGCCGCCGCTTGAAGTTCTCCACGTCGCGGGCCTGGGACTCGCGAGTGGCCCTCACGAACTCCTCGCGGGCCGTCGGGCTCAAGAGCTTCTCCACGACCCCTGCCGCCCGCGAGGCGTCGTTCACGTGCACCACGGCCCCGGAATACTTGGGCGCGATCTTCACGGCCGTATGCCGTGCCGACGTCGTGGCCCCGCCGATCAGAAGTGGAACTTTCAGCCCCTCGTGCTCGAATTCCTGGGCCACCTGCACCATCTCGTCGAGGCTCGGCGTGATCAGGCCGGAAAGCCCGACGATGTCCACTTCGTTGCGGATCGCCTCCTCGATGATCTTCGTGCAGGGCACCATCACGCCGAGATCGACCACTTCGTAGTTGTTGCAGCCGAGC
>JBILVW010000419.1:0-2821 GCA_044370205.1 Pirellulales bacterium
GGGCACGTTGGCCGCGTGTGGTCGGTCGTCGCCGAGCCCGGTGGCACGCTGCTCACGTGCGGCGCCGACGGCACGGTGCGCCGCTGGAATCCGAGCGACCGTCTCGAGACGGCAGCACTCCGCGAACGGCCGCTTGACGGCAGTGAAATCTTGCGACTCGAAGAGGGGCCTTCCACCTCCTCCGCTTCCACCGCCTCCGATGGACTGATGCGTCCGCTCGTCGCCATCGATCGCGACGGAAGGATAGGAATCGTTGCAGCACCGGCAGGCTCGATCCGCGGGCTGCCGCGGCCGGAGCGGGCCGTGCCCATCGAGATGGCCCTCGATGCCCCGCGGCGCCGGCTTGCCGTCTCGTGGTTGCGGGACAATCACCTGAGCCTGTTCAAACTGGACGAACACGACGGCTCCTCCCCGGAACCGCAGTCGATCACCCTGCCCGTGGAGATCGATCCGCGGGAGGCGATCCTCTGTTGGACGCATGCGGGCGAACTGCTCGTCTGCTCACGGGCAGGCCGCATCTGCCTCTTGTCGTCGAACCACGACCGAGCCCGGATGATCCAATCGCCCCTCGAAGACCCTGTGCACGAGCTGGTCATCGCCCCGTCAGGCCCGCCGCGGGTGGCGGCTTCCGGCAAGCAGACGGCGATCATGTCGCTGCCCCGCGGCGGGGCTTCAGCCTCCACCGCGCCGCTTCTACTCCCGGTTGGTGAAGAGTCGGCGGCGGTGGCCTGGTCACCAGACGGTGCCCTCTTCGCCTGTGGAACCCGCACCGGCAAAACGCTGCTGTTCGACGCGGCGACGGGCGATCCGCGAGGATCGCTCGTGCCGCATGAGCGTGGCATCGTTTCGGCGACGTTCTCGAGCGACGGTCGCTCGCTCGTCACGGCCGACAACGACTGCGTGAGGATCTCCGACGTGGCCACGCGGTCCACGCTCGACGAGATCCGGCCGGGCTGGCTTGTCCGAGTCGTGCGGCTCGCCGCGGACGACAGCCGCCTCGTGGTCGGTGGCTGCATGGTCATGGAGAACGGCACCGACTCGGCTCGGCTGGCAGTCATGGAGTTCCCGCCGCCATGACGCCACCCGCCTCGGCGCGCCACGCCGTTTTGTCTCGCCGAGAGGCGATGACCCTCGTCGAACTGCTCGTCGTGGTGGCGATCCTGGGCCTGCTCGTGGCCCTCCTCCTGCCGGCCGTGCAATCGGCCCGCGAGGCCGCTCGTCGCACCAGGTGCCAGGCCAACCTGCGGCAGCTGGCCCTCGCCTGCCTGGCCCATGAACACCTCCGCGGCTTTCTGCCCACGGGCGGCTGGGGGGGCGTCTGGGCCGGGGACCCCGATCGCGGTTTCGATACGAGGCAGCCGGGGGGCTGGGCCTTCAACATCCTGCCGCACATCGAGGAGACGGCGCTCCGCGACCTCGGCAGCGGCTTGAGCGACGCGAACGCCAAGGCCGACCAGGCGATCATCCGGCTAGCCACGCCGCTGAGCATCTTCACATGCCCGTCGCGCCGTCCGGCGACGACCTGGCGGCTGGCCACGACGAAGGCCGCGCTCAACCTGACCGCCGTGCCCACCACGCTGTCGCGTCGGCCCGTGGCCGTCGTCCGTGGAGACTACGCGGCCAACATGGGAAGTGGCGACATGGCCAACCGTTACCGTGGGGGCGCCGCCCCATCGCCGGCCTCGTCGGGCGACGCGATGGACGAGTCGGCTTGGCGGAAAGAATATGGCCCGCCTCCCGACGGCCTGATCTTTCGCCGCAGCCGCACCCGTCTTCGCGAAATTTCCGACGGAGCATCGCAGACCTATCTGCTCGGCGAGAAGTACGTCGATCCTGCCGCGACCATCACCGGCGAATCGGATGACGACGACCAGTGCCTGTACTCGGGTCACGACCGCGACGTGCTGCGAGTGGGGCTCGAACCGCCGAGCCAGGATCGGGCCGGGTTCGATCCCACTACGATCTCCGGGGCCACTGGTTCCAGCAACAAGTTTCCGCTGCCGATCGCCTTCGGCAGCCCACACCCCGACGTCTGCGGAATGGCGATGGCCGATGGCTCGGTTCGCGGCGTCAGCTTCATAATTGCCGCCGCCGTTCACCGGGCCACTGCGTCGCGAAACGACGGGCAGGTGGCACGATAGTCGATCATGACTCCAGCCAACGCTCGGGAGACGTGGCGAACACCTCTTCGAGCGCAACGCCGCCTCCACCGAGCAGCAACGGTCTGGCGCGGGGATAGAGCCGCTGAAATGCGTCGAGCCCGGGTGCCTTTCCGGGTCTCCCCGATTTTACCTCGATCGCAATGACGTCCCGGCCACGGCTGATGACATAGTCCACCTCGGCATTGCCCTTTCGCCAGTACCCGACCTCCCAGTCGGTCGGTGAGAGCCCGTTGAGCAGCCAGCTGCCAACGGCGTTCTCGACGAGCCGCCCCCACCAGGCCGCATCCTCGCAAGCCTCGGCAAATGGTCGCCGGGCCAGAGCCGACACCAGCGCGTTGTTCCAGTGCACGAATTTCGGACTGCTGCCACGTTTGCGGCCTTGTCCGGCCGAGAAAAGCTCCAATCCCGAAACCAGAAACGCCGTTCCGAGCAGGTGGAGATAGCCGGCCAGCGTGGTCGTGTTGCCGGCGTCGTGCAACTGGCCGAGCATTTTGTTGTAGGAGAGGATCTGGGCAGGAAATGCGGTGCTCAGGCCGAACAGGTGCCGCAGCAAGGCGGGCTTCGCGATCGTCTGCAACTGCAGCACGTCGCGGCTGATGGCGGTCTCCACGAGTGAATCGGCGATGTACCGACGCCACTCCGTTTCGTTCTTGATCCAC
>JBILVW010000420.1:0-2817 GCA_044370205.1 Pirellulales bacterium
CAGTTCGACTGCGTCACCGTCGCGCCGGTGAGGTCGGCCCCCGTGAGGGTGGCGTCGGCGAACACGGCGAACGGGACGACGGCCCGGGCGAGCGTCGCGCCGGAGAGATCGGCGGCGGTGAAGTTCGCGTGGGCTCCCGTGCATCCGGAGAGTGTCGCGCCCGCGAGCTTCGCTCCGCGGAAGCTGCACCGCTCGATCAGCGCTCCGCGGAGATCGGCACCCGTCAGGTCGGCGCCGGCGAACGAGCAATCGCTGAAGCGCAGGTCTTCGAGCTTCATCTCGGCGAGGTTCGCGCCGTCAAAGCTCGCATGCGAGAAGACGGCGTCCGAGAGTGCGAGCGACCGGAGGTCGCGGCCGTCGAAGCTCGTCCACCGGACGTTCGCCCCGGTGAGATCGCAGCGGGCCAGATCCGACCCGGCGAAATCCACGCGGAAGAGCAGGGCCCCGGCGAATGAGCCGCCGGCAAGGTCGCAGTCGCGAAACGTGGTGCGGGTGTGGCCCGTGCCGGCGAGCGACGCGCCGGTGAGCCGGCACCGCTCGAATGTGCTGTCGAGAAACACGCCTTCATCGAAGGCCGTGCCGGCGAGGTCGCAGTCGAGATATTCCTCCTCGCCGAACGAGCGGCCGCGGAAGTCGTGGCCCGCGAGCACCGCCCCCTGCCAGGCGTTTTTGAGCCGCTTGGTGGCGGCGAACGGGTCGCCCGTGAAGATCGCGCCGGCCAGGCTCGCCCCCGAGAGGTCGGCCGAACCGAGGAGCGCGTCGGTGAGGTCGGCCTCCCGGAAATCGGCCAGCCGCGCGTCGGCCCCGTCGAGCACCGCCCCGCGGAGCACGCAGTCGGCGAGCACGGCGCGCTGGAGCACGGCCCGCGTGAGATCGACGCCGGCCGCCACGGCGCGGGTGAGGTTCGCCCCCGCGAGGTCGGCCTGTGCGCAGCGGGCGCCGGAGAGATCGGCATGGCTGAAGTCGGCGCCTGCGAAGCCGCGCTCGGCGAGATCGACGCCGGCGAGCGTGCTCCGCGAGAAATCGGTGCCGGCGCACGCTTGGGGCAGGGTCGCGGCCGGGGAGAACGTGCACTCCCGGAACGCCGCCTGCTCCAGGGTCGCGGCCGCCAGGGCGGCGTCGCCGAGGTCGCACGTCGTCCAGCCAGAGCCGCGGACGGTTCCTGCCACCGTGAGACCCGGCGTCTTGCACCGCCGAAACTGGCATTCGGCGAGCGCGGCGGCCGAAGCGAATGCGAGCCCGGCACCCGTGCAGTCGCTGAAATCGCAGCGGGAAAGAGCCGTCGCCGTGAAGACCGTGGCGTCGAGCGCGACCTCGAGCAGCGCGGTGTCGGCCCACGAGCCGCCCGAGACCTTGACCCGCGGCCACTGCCCGCCGGCCACGAGGCCTTTCGTGACCGCGACATCGGCAAACTCGGCATCGTCAAGGGTGCAGTTGATGAATCGGGCGGCGTCGAGCGTGAGATTCCGCCAGGCCGAGCCGTCGAGGCCGCATTCCGCGAAGAGCACGTCGTGCAGCCGGCCGCCGGAAAACGCCGCCTGGCCGAGGTCACACTTCGTGATGCCCACGATGTGCCAGTCGGCCGCCTCGAACACGACGCCCCCGAGCGGCACCTCGACGAGCATCACTGCCTCGAGGATGGCGCGGTCGAACCGCCGACCCGCCGGCGAGGGGATCGCGTCCTTCCCGCCTGGCTCACCCGCGGCCAAGACCAGCGCCCGGCGGACCGGCTCGCCGGCCGCGAGCCGGCGAAAGAACTCCGCCACCGTGAGCCGCTCCCAGTTCTCCGCGCCGGCGGGCATCCCGGGGATGTTCATCATGACGAGGGAAAAAGGGGAGAAAGGGGAGGGGAAAGGTGACAGTCACCAAATCTAGGAAAGATCATAGTTTGCCCAGTTTTGGTGACTGTCACCTCTTTTACTTGTCACTTTTTTACCTTTTAATTGAGCACGGTGCCCGCCACGATCGCGCCGGCGATGTCGAGGTCGTCGAGCGTGCTCTCCCAGAAGCCGGAGCCGTAGGCGTTGGACTCGGCGAGGCTCGCGCCGGTGAGGTCGGCGCGGTCGAAGACGGCCTCGAAGAGGTTGCTCTTCGTGAGCTTCGCCCCGGCGAGGCCCGCATCCTCGAACACCGCGTGCCGCAGATTGCAGCGGTCGATCGTGGCACTGGTAAGCGCGGCCTCGGCGAACCGCGCCCGCTCGAGGTCGCACCGCGAGATCGTCGCACCGTCGAGCCGCGCGGCCTCGAACACGGCCTCCGGCCCGCGGCACCGGGTGAACGTGGCCCCGCGGAAATCGGCCCCGTCCTCCCCGCGGAACTTTTCGAGATCGCACTCGACGAACGACGCCTCGCGGGCAGCCGCGCCCCCAAACGCCGCCCACTGGAGCACGGCCCTGGCAAATATCGCCCGCTCGAGGTTGGCCCCGGCGAAGTTCGCCACCGCGAGCCGGCAGTCGGCGAATGAGGCCCCCGCGAGGTTCGCCTTCGCGAAGTCGGCATGGTCGGCGGTGCAGCCCGCGAGGTCCGCGCCGGCCAGATCGAGCCCGGTGAGCTTCGCCGCCGTGAGCGTGCTCCCGCGCCAGGCGACGGCTGCAACCGTGGCCGCGGAGAAGTCTGCGTGCGACAGGTCGGCCGACGCGAGCAGAGCCCGCGACAGGTCGGCCGCGCCCAGATCGGCCCCGGCGAGGCTCGCCCCCGCGAGGTCGGCCGCGGTGAGATTCGCCCCGGCGAGCCGCGCCCCGGCGAGATTCGCCCCCTGAAGATTCGCTCCCGCGAGGCTCGCTCCCGACAGATCGGTGGCCGCGAGGTCGGCCCCGG
>JBILVW010000070.1:0-10163 GCA_044370205.1 Pirellulales bacterium
CGCGGCAACCTACAAGGGCGAACTCGCCCTGGGGCGGAACGTGCTCGTGGGCTTCATGGCCTGGGATGGTTTCAACTTCGAGGACGCGATCATCATCAGCGAGGAGCTGGTGGAGGACGATGTCTATACCTCGATCCATATCGAGGAATACGACATCGAGATCCGCGACACGAAGCTGGGCCGCGAGGAGTTCACCCGCGACATCCCCAACGTGGGCGAGCGGGCCCTGCACAACCTCGACGAAAGCGGCATCGTTCGGATCGGCACCTACGTGCGGCCGGGCGACATCCTCGTGGGCAAGGTTTCGCCCAAGAGCAAGACGGAACTCACGCCGGAGGAGAAACTGCTCCACGCGATCTTCGGCCGTGCCGGCGAGGACGTGAAGAACGACTCCCTCGAGGTGCCGTCGGGTGTCGAGGGGATCGTGACCGCCACCGAGAAGTTCTCGCGGCAGATGAGTCTCTCGGAGGAGGAGCGACGGGAGTTCCAGAAGCAGCTCAAGGAGGCGGAGAGCGAAGGCAATCTGAAAATCGCAGAGGCCTTCGGCGCGCTGGTCTCCGAAATCGAAAAGGTGATCCAGAAGCCGCTCACGGCTGCCGATGGCAGCCCGCTGGTGCGAAACCAGGACCACAAGGTGGTGGCCGAGCGGGCCTCGCAGTTCAAGCCCGACGAGCTCGATCTCCGGTCGCCGCAGCGGAAGGCCGATGTCGACAAGCTCGTCAAGACGATGTGGCCCGCGGTCGAGGATGCGATCGATGCCCGTGACCGCCGGCTCAACAGCATGAAGCGCGGCGACGAGCTCCGCCCGGGCGTTCTCCAGATGGTCAAGGTCTATGTCGCCGCCAAGCGGGTCATCTCCGTCGGCGACAAGATGGCCGGTCGCCACGGCAACAAGGGTGTGATCGCCAAGATCCTGCCCAAGGAGGAGATGCCGTTCCTTGCCGACGGAACCCCGCTCCAGATCCTGCTCAACCCGCTTGGCGTGCCGAGCCGTATGAACGTCGGGCAAATTCTGGAGACGCATCTCGGCTGGGCTGGCAAGCTGCTCGGATTCCAGGCGATCACGCCCGTCTTCGACGGTGCGAGCGAGGAAGACATCAACAAGCTGCTGGTCGATGCCGGTCTTCCGAAGCACGGCAAGGCCCAGCTGTTCGACGGCCGCACCGGTGAGCGTCTCGAGCAGGAGACGACGGTGGGCTACATCTACATGCTGAAGCTCCATCATCTCGTCGATGACAAGGTGCACGCCCGTTCGACTGGCCCCTACTCGCTCATCACGCAGCAGCCTCTGGGCGGCAAGGCCCGGTTCGGCGGCCAGCGGTTCGGCGAAATGGAAGTGTGGGCACTCGAGGCCTACGGCGCCGCCTACATTCTCCAGGAGTTGCTCACCGTGAAGAGCGATGACGTGGAGGGGCGGACGAAGATTTACGAGAGCATGGTGAAGGGGGAGAACACGCTCGAGGCCGGCACCCCGGCCAGCTTCGACGTGCTCACCAACGAAATCCGTGGTCTCGCCCTGAACATGCAACTGGAAAAGCGGAGGATATGAACGTGAGCATCGGTGAAGCCACTTACGACCGCGTCAACGACTACTCGGCCGTCAAGATCAGCCTGGCCCGCCCGCACGACATCCGCAGCTGGTCGTTCGGCGAGGTGAAGAAGCCGGAGACGATCAACTACCGCACCTACCGTCCGGAGAAGGACGGCCTGATGTGCGAGAAGATCTTCGGACCGGAGAAGGACTGGGAATGCTCCTGCGGCAAGTACCGCGGAATGAAGTACAAGGGCATGATCTGCGATCGCTGCGGCGTGAAGGTCACGCACAGCCGCGTCCGCCGCAAGCGGATGGGGCATATCGAGCTGGCGGCGCCGGTCGTGCACATCTGGTTCTTCAAGGCGATGCCCAGCCGCCTCGGCGCGTTGCTCGACATGAAGACGTCGAGCCTGGAGAAGGTGATCTACTTCCAGGATTATGTCGTCATCGACCCGAAGGACACCCCGCTCAAGAAGCAGCAGCTGCTTACCGAAGAGGAGTTCCGCGAGGCCAGGGCCACCTACGGTGACGGCAGCTTCGACGCCGAGATGGGGGCGGAGGCGGTCCGCAAGCTCCTGCTCTCGCTCGATCTGGTCCGTCTCTCCAAGGAGCTGCGCGAGGAGCTCGCGACCACGAATTCGAAGCAGAAGAAGAAGGACCTCGTCAACCGGCTCAAGATCGTCGAGGCGATCCGCGACAGCGAGAACAAGCCGGAGTGGATGGTGCTCGACGTGATCCCCGTGATTCCGCCGGATCTGCGGCCGCTCGTGATGCTCGACAGCGGCAACTTCGCGACGAGCGACCTCAACGACCTCTACCGCCGGATCATCAACCGCAACAACCGGCTCAAGAAGCTCGTCGATCTCAACGCGCCGGAGGTCATCATCCGCAACGAGAAGCGGATGCTCCAGCAGTCGGTCGATGCACTGTTCGACAACAACCGCTGCAAGCGTCCGGTGCTCGCCTCGAGCAACCGCCCGCTGAAGAGCCTCACGGACATGATCAAGGGCAAGCAGGGCCGGTTCCGCGAGAACCTGCTCGGCAAGCGTGTCGATTATTCCGCCCGGTCCGTGATCGTGGTCGGCCCGAACCTTCGGCTGCACCAGTGCGGCCTGCCGAAGAAGATCGCGCTGGAGCTCTATCAGCCGTTCATCATCCGACGGCTCAAGGAACTCGGCCATGCCGACACGATCAAGAGCGCCAAGAAGATGCTCGAGCGGAAGGACGCCGAGGTGTGGGACATCCTCGAGGAGGTGATCCGCAACCATCCCGTGCTTCTCAATCGCGCTCCCACGCTCCATCGCATGGGCATCCAGGCCTTCGAGCCGGTGCTGGTCGAGGGCAATGCCATCAAGCTCCATCCGCTCGTCTGCAAGGGCTTCAACGCCGACTTCGACGGCGACCAGATGGCCGTGCACCTTCCGCTCTCGATCGAGGCGCAGGTGGAGGCCCACACGTTGATGCTGTCCACGAACAACATCTTCAGCCCTGCCAACGGCGCGCCGATCATCTCGCCCTCGCAGGACGTGGTGATGGGCTGCTACTACCTCACGATGTCGATCCCCGGCCGCAAGGGAGAGGGGATGGTCTTCAAGAACTTCGAAGAGGTGGAGATCGCCCACTCGCTCGGCAAGGTCGATACCCATGCCAAGATCAAGGTGAAGCTGCCCCCCAAGCGGCGGCTGAAGACCGATGTCGAGGCGCTCGCGAAGCCGGGCGCCGTCGTCGAGACGACGGTTGGCCGCGTGCTGTTCAACTCGGCCCTGCCCGAGGGAATGCTCTTCTACAACATCCCGATGCGGTCGAGCGAGCTCGCCCGCGTGATCTCAGACTGCTATCAGACGCTCGGCCGTCGCCGGACGATCGACCTGCTCGATGACATGAACCGTGTCGGCTTCGGCTGGAGCACGAAGAGCGGCCTGTCTTTCGCGACCGACGACCTGATCACCCCCGAGAACAAGTCGCGGATCATCGGCGACGCCGAAAAAGAGGTCATGAAGATCCTCAAGCGGTATCAGAAGGGCGTGATCACCGACGGCGAGCGATACAACTCGGTGCTCGACGCCTGGACGCATGCCCGCGAGCAGATCACCAAGGAAATGATGGCGGAGTTGGAGCAGGACACCGACGCCAAGCCGACGCGGCGCGCCGGCTACGTGAACCCGATTCATCTCATGGCCCACTCGGGTGCCCGAGGCGGCGTGGAGCAGATCCGGCAGCTGGCCGGCATGCGCGGCCTCATGGCAAAGCCGTCGGGCAAGATCATCGAGACGCCGATCAAGGCGAACTTCCGCGAGGGTCTCACGGTGCTCGAGTATTTCAGCTCGACGCACGGTGCCCGCAAGGGACTGGCCGACACGGCTCTGAAAACCGCCGATTCGGGCTATCTCACTCGCAAGCTGGCCGATGTGGCCCAAAACGTGGTCGTCACGATGCACGACTGCGGCACCACCCAGGGCATCACCAAGACCGTCATCTACCGGGGCGAAAAGGTCGAGGTGAGCCTCGCCGACAGCATTCGCGGCCGGGTGAGCCGGGCGAATATCGTCAACCCGATTACCGACGAGGTGGTCGTCAACGAGGACGATCTGATCACGCCCAAGGTGGCCCGTCAGATCGAAGAGCTGGGGCTCGAAAAGATCCAGGTTCGCAGCGGGCTCACCTGCGAGGCGCCGCTCGGCGTCTGCCGGCTCTGCTACGGCATGGATCTCTCGACGGGTTCTCTCGTCGAGGAGGGAATGGCCGTCGGCATCATCGCCGCACAGAGCATCGGTGAGCCGGGCACACAGCTGACGATGCGGACGTTCCATATCGGCGGCGTGGGGCAGCGGGCGATCGAGGAGAGCGAAAGCAAGGCGAAGCGGGCCGGCACCGTGAAGTTCACGCGGCTGCGAACCGTGATGAACGAGCAGGGTGAGGCGGTCGTGCTGGCCCGCAACGGCGAGATCGCGATCGTCGATGCGAAGGGCCACGAGCTCGAGAAGTTCGAGATCCCCGCCGGTGCCATCCTCAAGGTCAAGGAAAACGACGAGGTGAAGCCCGGCACGACCCTCGTGCAGTGGGACCCGCACTCGATCCCGATCCTCTCGGAAGTATCCGGCAAGGTGCGGTACGAAGACGTGGTCGAGGGAGAGACGCTGCGCGTGGAGAAGGATCCGAGCGGCCATCTCCGGCGAATGATCATGGAGCACAAGGGTGTCTACCACCCGCAGATCGTGCTGGAAGACGAGTCGGGCAAGATCCTCGACTTCTACTACCTGCCTGAGAAGGCTTACATCGAGGCTTCGCCGGGTGAGAAGGTGGCCGCTGGTCACGTACTGGCAAAGACCCCGCGGGAAGCGTCGGGCACCCAGGACATCACGGGGGGTCTGCCCCGAGTGACGGAGATTTTCGAGGCCCGAAAGCCCAAGGATCCGGCCATCATGGCCGAGATCGACGGCAAGGTCGAACTGCTCGGCGAGAAGCGCCGCGGCAAGCGGACGATCGTCGTCAAGAATGAGAGCGGCATCGAGCGGGAACACCTCGTGACACAGGGCAAGTATCTGCGGGTGCACGCCGGTGACTACGTGAAGGCGGGCGAGGCACTCGTCGACGGGCCGCTGGTCCCGCACGACATCCTGCGGATCTCCGGCGAGGAGGCGGTGCAGCAGTACCTCGTCCGTGAGATCCAAAACGTCTACCGCAGCCAGCGGGTGGACATCGACGACAAGCACATCGAGATCATCGTTTCGCAGATGCTGCGGAAGGTGAAGATCGAGACGGTCGGCGACACCAGCCTCCTGCCGGGCAGCGTGCTCGACAAGTTCGAGTTCCGGCAGGCGAACGAGCGGCTGGTGAGCTGCCTGCGGATCACCGACAAGGGTGACAGCGAGTTCGCCATCGGCTCCATCGTGCCGAAGGACGTGCTCCAGCAGACGAACGCCCAGATCGAGACACTCGGTGGCGCCTCGGCCAAGGGTGCAAAGCCGAAGCCGGCTACGGCGAGCACGCAGCTGCTCGGAATCACGAAGGCGAGCGTACAGAGCTCGAGCTTCATTTCGGCTGCGAGCTTCCAGGAGACCACGAAGGTGCTCACGGAGGCAGCCTTGGCCGGGAAGATCGACAACCTCGTCGGCCTCAAGGAGAACGTGATCCTCGGCCACCTGATTCCGGCCGGCACGGGATTCAACACGTTCCAGTCGGCTGAGGTGCGGGTGCGGCCCGAGGCGCTCGAGTCGCTGCGGCTCGACCGGGAGAACCTCCTCGCTCGGCAGTTCCCACTGCTGGAGGCGGCCGGGGCCGAGGAGACTGCGGAGACTGCCGTGGCCCACGAGGTCGCGGGCGACGTGGCGACGATCGACGGCGAGCCCAAGGGGCTCTAGGCCCCGGTCGGGCTGGCGTCCGCGGGAACCGGTCGCGCCGGTTGCGCGGCCGTCACCGACCGCACCATCGGTGCCGGTGGCGCCCGTGCGCGCGGGGAGTTTTGCCTGGCCACGCGCGCCGAAGTAATGTCCAAGGAGTAGTCCGCTCCCGGGAGTTTGCCGTCATGCCGCGATCGTTCGTCGTCGCCCTCACCGCCGTCCTCGCCGTTGGCGTCGCCCAGGAATCGCGGGCCCAGCGCTACAACCCCTATGCCGACGCGCAGGAGCACGTGGCGCCCGTGGCGCCTGACGGGACGATTCAGTGGGGCACTTTTTTCAAGTCGGCCCAGTTGCAGCGCAGCTATGAGCGGCTCTGGAACCTGGGTGCCTGTCGCGGCACGAACAAGGCGATCACCGAGCCCGTCGAGAACAACAAGCTGCTGATCGACAGGCTGCCGGAGGCCGATTTTGCGGGGGTCGTGCAGGCCGCCAACGGCACCCACGCGGGCGGCGTCGTGGCCTTCGCCGAGAAGGGGGCCGGCGACGGAGCGGAGGCGCTCTTCGCCCAACTCCATCCGGCCGGTGTCTCGCATCTGACGGTCACGGGCACCGTCGCCCGCGGTGACGTGCGACCGGGCATGGCGGTGCGGATGCGGGCTGTCGTCGATGAACGGGGCCGTGCGGCCGAGCCGCTGCGGGCCGTGACGATCGTCACGCCTCCCGCCGACTTCGCGCCGGAAGCCGTGCGGCCCGGGAAGGCCGATCCCATCGTCGCCACGGTCGTGAGCTTCCGGGCGGGGACGCTCGTCGTCCGGGTGGATGCGGGGCGGGTGCGTCGGCTGACGTTCACTTTGGCCGATGACGCTGTGGTCACCGTCGACGGGGCGCGTCTCGACCTGGTCGCCGCGGGCGACGCCATCGAGGTCAAGGGCCGGCTGTGGAGCGGCGATGGCTCGGCCGGGGCGGGCACGATCTTTGCCTCGCACGTCACCGTGATGAAGCGGCCGCCGGCGCGGCCGGAAACGCGGGAGGTCGCGGTCGGCGCTGGTGCGGGATCCGGCCGGGGCGTAGAGTGACCGAAGGCGGGCGTTTCGTCTTCTCCGGGCCGTCCGATGGCACTGCAGAGCACCTGGCTGGTCGTCGAGCACGGCCGCACACCGGCATCCCACGTGGCGCGGCGTGCGTTGCGAAAGCGGCTCGATGCGGTGTGGACCGAACTGCAGGGGGCAGCGGGTGAGCGACCCGATGCGGAGCGCGTGCACCGGCTGCGAGTGGCGACGCGGCGGACGCTCGCCGCGGTCGACGCCTTCGCCGATCTCCTGCCCGCGAAGCGGCGGGACTGGTTCGCGAAGCGTCTGCGAAAACTGCGACGTGCCGCCGGTGAGACGCGGGATCTCGACGTGCTGACGGACCGGCTGGGGCGCGAGGCCGCCGGATCGGCTGGTGCGACGGCCGCCCGCTCCGCTCGGGAGCGACTCGTGGCCATGCTGTCGCGCCGGCGGGCCGCGTCCCGGGCGCCCATTCAGCAGATACGAGACGCCCTCCTGGCAGCCGACTGGCACGGGCGCACGGAGAGGCTGCTCGACGATGTCGGACCGCGGGGCAGGGAGCGGTCGTTCGCGGAGTTCGCCCGCCGCCAATTCCGACCGCTCGTGGCACGGTTCTTCGCCAAGGCGGACCGCAGGCTGCGATCCGCCGACGAGATTCATCAGCTGCGGATCGAGGGCAAGAAACTCCGCTACGCGCTGGAGATCTTCGCGGCCGTGTTTCCCGCCCGGGAGCGTGCCAGGTGCGAGGATGCCCTGCAACGACTCCAGGACACTCTCGGTGACTTCACGGACCACGCGGCGGCGGCCGAGCGTTTCGACCGTTGGGCGCGATCCGACGGCGTCGGCATGGAGCAGCGGACGCTGGCAGCCCTCCATGACGTGGAGGCTGCCAAGGCGAACAAAGCCCGCAAGGCGTTCGTGAAGTGGTGGAGTCCGGCGCGGAGGCGGTGGCTAAGGCGGGCGCTGGAGCGCACGCTGCGCCGCCGATGCGCGTGAAAGCCGGAGGATTCAGAATGCCTCGGTACCTCGGCTGGCTCGGCGTGGCGGTGGGCCTCGCGGCCATGCTCTGGGCCGTTCGACAGACGGGCAAGCGATCACAGCGTGACAGCGACGCGCCGCCGCCAACCGTGGCAGCGGCAGCGTTCGCCCCTACGGTGCCTGGCCCCGCTCTCTCGGCGGCCGAGCCGCCGGCCGGGATGGTGTGGGTGCCCGGCGGTGAGTTCTCCATGGGCTGCGCGGATCCGCGGGGCATCCCCTTCGGTGGCACCGATCCGATGAACGACGCCCGACCGATCCACCGCGTACGCGTGGCCGGCTTCTGGATGGACGCCACGGAGGTGACCAACGACCAGTTTGCGGCGTTCGTAAAGGCCACCGGCCACGTCACCGTCGCCGAGCGTCCGCCGCGGCCGGAGGATTTTCCCGGCGCGCCTGCGGAGAACCTCGTGGCCGGATCGATCGTATTCACCCCGCCGCCGGGGCCGGTGCCGCTCCGCGACCCGAGCGGCGCAGCCCATCTCCGCTGGTGGGCCTACGTGCCGGGAGCCTGCTGGCGCCGGCCGACGGGTTCGGACAGCGACCTCCAGGGGCTGGGTGACGCGCCCGTGGTGCACGTGGCCTACGAGGACGCGGAAGCCTACGCCCGCTGGGCGGGCAAGCGGCTGCCGACCGAGGCGGAATGGGAGTTCGGCGCCCGCGGCGGACTGTCCGGTGCCGCCTACCCGTGGGGCGACGAGTTTCGGCCCGCTGGCCGGTGGATGGCGAACACCTGGCAGGGCCGGTTTCCCGGAGAGAACACCGCGGCGGACGGCTTCGCCGGTGTCGCTCCGGTGAGGCGGTTCCCCGCGAACGCCTACGGGCTGCACGACATGTCAGGCAACGTCTGGGAGTGGTGTGCCGACTGGTATCGGCCCGACACCTACGCGGAGGACGCCGGCCCCGAAGGCCGTGCCCTCGCCGTCGATCCCCGGGGGCCGGAGGACAGTTTTGATCCGCAGGAGCCAGGACAAGCGAAGCGGGTGCAGCGTGGCGGCTCGTTCCTCTGCTCGGACCAGTACTGCTCCCGCTACATCGTGGGCACGCGGGGCAAGGGGGAGGTCTCGAGCGCGACGAACCACATCGGTTTCCGGTGCGTGAAGGCACCGTAGTACGCGACGCAAGGTCGCTGCAACCCGGCTCGGGTCTGCCCACGCCCCATCGCCGGACGCTCGCTGCGCCCATCCTGGGCTCCGCTCTCTCGGAGCTGTCTGCGCTCCGGCATCCATGCCTGCGCTGGCCAGCTACGCCGGCTCCTGGGGCATGGGCAGACCCTTCGCCTCCGATCACCGGGTAGGAGGAGGTCGGGGGTAGCCGGTGCCCTCGAGCGGGCTGGGGGAGCAAGCGCAGCCATGGATGGCGGAGCGCAGCGGACACGCAGTGAGCCGATGCCCGGAGGGCGGAGGCGAACGTCCGGCGAGAGGGGACTGGCTGCCCCTGGCCGGTGGAGCGCGTCCATGGGATGCGACCTAGGCCTTGCCCATCAGCTTCCTGACCTGGGCCAGCGTGCGGGTGTTGACGATGTCCTTCGCCTCCAGGCCGGCGCGGCGGGCCTGGAGGATGCCGCAGCGCATCACGTCGAGGCCACGGGTCGAGTGGGCGTCGGTCGAGATCACGAGCTTCACGCCCGCCTGCTTCGCCGCCGCCGCGTGCCGGTCGTCGAGGTCGAGACGCCACGGATTGGCGTTGATCTCCAGGAACGTGCCCGTGCGGGCGGCAGCCTCGATCACGGCCTCGATGTCGACGTCGTAGGCGGGCCGCTTGTTGATGAGCCGGCCCGTGGGATGACCGATCACCGAGACGTGCGGGTTCTCGATCGCCTCGACGATCCGGGCCGTGATCCGCTCACGCGGCTGGTTCTGGCCGTAGTGGAGGCTGGCCACCACCCAGTCGGCCCGTGCCAGGATCTCGTCGGGCAGGTCGAGCCCCCCCTTCTCGAGCATGTCGACCTCGATCCCCTTGAGGACGACGATCGGAGGGCGGCCGTCCTCCGCCAGCGATTCGTTGAGCCGGTCGATCTCGTCCCACTGCTTCAGGAGCCGCTTGCGGTCGAGTCCATTGGCCATCGTCACCCGCTGGCCGTGGTCGGTGATCGCGATGTAGGCGAGTCCGCGGTCGATCGCGGCCCGCACCATGTCGCCGAGCGTGTCCTCCCCGTCGGTCGCGGTGGTGTGCATGTGCAGGTCGCCCCGGATGTCGGCGAGC
>JBILVW010000421.1:0-2803 GCA_044370205.1 Pirellulales bacterium
CGCCAGCAGGCGGAGGCCCTGGCCGAACGAGCAGCCGCCATCGACCTCGCCGCCCTGTCGCAGGAGCTCGGCGTGGGCCGGCTGCTGCTGGCCGACATTCTCGAGCAGCTGGCCCGCCCCGGCCGCGACCCGCGGGACGACCTGCCGAAGCCCTTCTTCAAAAAGGGTGTGCTCAAGCTCGAGGATCTTCAGGTGGGCATGGAGCTGCAGGGCGCCGTGCTCAACGTGGTGGACTTCGGTGCCTTCGTCGATATCGGCATGCATGACAGCGGGCTGGTGCACATCAGCCAGCTCTCCAGCCGTTACGTCCGTGATCCGCACGATGTGGTGAGCGTCGGGCAGGTGGTCAGGGTCTGGGTGCTCGAGCTCGACAAGGCCCGACGGCGGGTGGCGCTCACGATGCTTTCACCGGCGGAACGCGAGCGGCAGTCTGCTCCGCAGCCGGAGGGCGGACGTGGCGATCGCGGCGACCGTGGCCGCAGGCCGCGACGAGGAGGCGACGATCGCCCGTCTGCCGGCGGTCAGCCGCAGGCAGCGGCTCAATCGCAGCAGCGGCCCCCCCGGCCGGCCCGTGCCGGGAGCGGCGGTCGCAGTCGGCCGCCGCGTGAGCAGCAGCCAAAGGTGTATGTCGCGAAGGGGCCCAAGAAGCCGGCGGCACCGATCTCGAAGGCGATGAAGGAGGGCCGTGAGCCGCTCCGCACGTTCGGCGACCTCAAACAGTTTCTCGATTCGCGCGAAGGACAGGGCGGAGCTGCCGACGAGGCTCCAGCGGAATAGCGGCGCGGATCATCCCCCGGCTTGCGCCTGGGGGCTTGTGTGAGACGGTCGCTTACCGCTCGCGGAACGTGATCCGGCCCTTGGTGAGGTCGTAGGGCGAGAGTTCGACCTTTACCTTGTCGCCCGGCACGATGCGGATGAAGTTCTTCCGCATTCGGCCCGCCACGTGGGCGTTGACGATGTGGCCCCCGGTGATCTGCACGCGAAACCGCGTGTTGGCGAGCGCCTGCGTGACGACGCCTTCCACCTCGAGAGCCTGTTCTTTTTCCGCCATGGGATTCCTTGAAACGATCGATCAGACAGGGGGAATGTAGCCACCCGCCGGCCGGCAGTCCAGCCGCGGCTGCCAGGCGGCAACTCGGTCAGGCATCGTCGCCGCCGGCCGTGGGGGCCTCCCCGGAGGCCTTCCAGCGAAGGTAGGCGTCGAAGAAACCGTCGAGATTGCCGTCGAGCACGCTCTGGAAATTCCCCACGTAGTGGCCGGTCCGCTGGTCCTTCACCCGCTGATCGGGGTGGAGGAAGTAGTTGCGGATCTGGGAGCCGAAGCCCGTCTTGGGCTGCTGCTTGTAGCGGGCCAGCTGCTCGGCCTCCCGCTTCTCCTCCTCGAGCCGGGCCAGCCGGGCCCGGAGCATCTTGATCGCCGTGGCCCGGTTCTTGTGCTGGCTCCGCTCGCTCTGGCACTGCACGACGATGCCGGATGGGAAGTGGGTGAGCCGGATGGCGCTCGACGTCTTGTTGACGTGCTGGCCGCCGGCGCCACTGGCCCGGAAGACGTCCTCGCGAATGTCCTCGTCACGGATCTCGATCTCCGTGTCGTCGTCGGCGATTTCCGGTGACACATCGACCGCCGAGAAGCTCGTCTGCCGCTTGCCCTCGGAGTTGAACGGACTGATGCGGACCAGCCGGTGGATGCCGGTCTCGCCCTTGAGATAGCCGTAGGCCCAGGGGCCGCGAATGGCGACGGTGGCACTCTGGATGCCGGCGACCGCGTCATCCTGCCGGTCGAGCAGCTCGACGGCGAAATCGTGCTTCGACGCCCAGGCGGAATACATCCGCAGCATCATCTCGGCCCAGTCGTTGGCGTCGGTGCCGCCGTCGCGGGCGTGGATCGATACCAGCGCGTCGGACGAGTCGTGGGGGCCCGAGAGGAGGGAGGCCAGTTCCAGGGCATCGACGAGCTTTTCGAGCCGGTCGGCCTCGGTGGCCAGTTCAGGCTCGAGCGAATCGTCCTCGCGGGCGAGTTCCTCGAGGGCCTCGAGATCCTGGCTGACGCCAAGTGCCTCGTCGAGTGGCTTGAGCACCGAATTGACGTTCTTGAGTTCGGCGACCGTAGCCTGCGCCTTGGCGGCGTTGCCCCAGAAGTCGGCCTCGCTCATCGCCCCTTCGAGGCGGGCGGCAGATTGCTTGCGTCCGTTCCAGTCAAAGAGAGTCTCGGAGCTGGAGGAGACGGGCCCGGATCGCATCGGCGCGGTGGAAGAGTGCTGTGTCCATGCGACGGATTCTACGCGGCCCTCGTGCCCACGAGAAGCCGGCTCGCGGACGGCATGAGTTGCCTCGTCGCTGGCGGCCGCACGCCACGCTCGGCATCCTCGCGCCGATCCGCTCGCCTCCCCTTCCAGTCACGCCATGCCCTTGAGAGGCTTCTGGCGGGCTCTCGCTAGCGGCGGCGGGGGCGGATCGACCGGCGGCGGAGTGCCGCCCCAGAGCGACCCGTCGGCGGCAGCGGCGACCGCCGCGTAGCGGTGGGCCGACGTCAGCGGCTCGTCCATGCGGTGCAGCTTCGCGAAATCCCCCCACGGGGCGGCACCGGCCTGCCCCGCTCAAGATGCTCGCGAACGTAGGTCGCGAAGTTCCGCACGAACATGTCGTCGGCCAGGTAGGGCATGTTGAACAACGCATCGACGTCGAGCGTCGGTGCGGCGGCCGGATCCCAGGTCGTGCCCCAGGTCTGCGTGACGAACGGCTCGTGAGGATCCCCGTGTATCGATGCCCCGACGAAAAGTATCGTATCCCGTCGTTTCACCCG
>JBILVW010000422.1:0-2802 GCA_044370205.1 Pirellulales bacterium
CCGCAGCCAGCGGGTGGACATCGACGACAAGCACATCGAGATCATCGTTTCGCAGATGCTGCGGAAGGTGAAGATCGAGACGGTCGGCGACACGAATCTGCTCCCGGGCAGCGTGATGGACAAGTTCGAGTTCCGTCAGGCCAACGATCGGGTGAAGGAATCGCTCAGGATCACCGACAAGGGTGACAGCGAGTTCGCCGAAGGGAGCATCGTGCCGAAGGACGTGCTCGCGCAGGCCAACTCGCAGATCGAGGTTCTCGGCGGCACACCTGCCAAGGGCGCCAAGCCGAAGCCGGCCACGGCCAGCACGCAGCTGCTCGGCATCACCAAGGCCAGCGTGCAGAGCTCGAGCTTCATTTCGGCGGCCAGCTTCCAGGAAACCACGAAGGTGCTCACCGAGGCGGCTCTGGCCGGCAAGATCGACAACCTCGTCGGCCTCAAGGAGAACGTCATCCTGGGCCACCTGATTCCGGCCGGCACCGGCTTCGACACGTTTCAGACGGCCGAGGTGCGGGTGCGTCCGGAAGCACTCGATGCCCTGCGGATGGATCGCGAGAACGTGCTGGCCCGTCACTTCCCGCTGCTCGATGCGGCCACGGAGGGCGAGGCTGCATCCGGCGGCGAGGCTGCTGGCGACGTGGCGACCCTTGATTCCGACGCGGAGTGATTTCGACGCGGAGCCTGGCCTGGAAGCCACGGGCCGGCTCCGCCGCAGATTCTGCAGAGGTCCGCATGCCGAATCGCGCGACGAGTTGGCTGGTCACCGCAAGCCATGACGTGCCGGTCGGCCAGGTGGCGATGCGAACGCTGCGGGGCCGCCTTCGGGCCGTGTGGGCCGAAGCCGGAGGTGCCGCCGAGGGCACGTCGCCCGAGCGTGTGCATCGCCTCCGGGTCGCATCTCGACGGGCGCTGGCAGCGATCGAACTCTTTCAGGACATCCTGCCGCCGAAGCGGAGCCTCTGGTTTCGCAAGCGATTGCGACAGCTGCGTCGAGCGGCCAGTGACGCCCGAGACCTCGACGTGCTCACCGGACGGCTTGGTCTGAATGCCGACCGACCGACCGCTGCCCGCACGGCGCGGGCCCGGCTCATGGCGATGCTCTCCAAGCAACGGGCCGTATCGCGTGTGCCTATTCGTGAACTCCACGACCAACTCGTGGAGGCCGACTGGCCGGGCAGGGTCGATGCGCTTCTGGAGCGAGTGGCCACACGGGGTGGGCGTTTGACCTTCGGCGACTACGCCCGGCAGCGGTTCGGGCCACTGGTGGATCGGTTCTTTTCCGCCGCTGACCGCAGGCTTCGTAGCGCTGACGAGATCCATGAGTTGCGGATCGAGGCCAAGAAACTCCGGTACGCGGTGGAGATCTTTGCCGGCGTATTTCCGGCGGCCACACTGGCCCGCTGCCAGGACGCGCTCGAACGCCTCCAGGAAACGCTCGGTGATTTCACCGACCATGCGGCCGCGGCAGACCGGTTTCGGCGTTGGTCGCGGGATGAGAGCATGCGTTCCGACCGCAAGGCACTCGCGGCTCTCCGACGGCGGGAAGATGAGCAGGCGGAGGAGGCCCGCCGGGTGTTCGCGAAGTGGTGGAACCACGGCCGCAGGCGGCAGCTGAGGAGGACGTTCGAGAAGTCGCTCCGAAGGCGTTCGGCATGAACGATCGGCAAGGCCCAGGCCCCTCGCTGTGGATCCTGGTCGCGATCGGTGTGGCGGCTGCCGGCGGAATCTGGGCCATGTCCCGGCTCGCAACGAGAGAAGTGCGTCGGCCCGATGCCACGTCCCTATCCGGCCCGGTCGGCGGCGGTTTTCGCCCGACCACGGCAGGCCCCGGCGCTCCTGGCCCGGCTCCCGCTGGCATGGCGTGGATTCCCGGCGGTGAGTTCTCGATGGGCTGCGCCGACCCCCGGGGCATGCCCTTCGGTGGCGACGACCCGATGATCGACGCCAGACCGATCCATCGTGTCCGCGTCGGCGGCTTCTGGATGGACGCCACCGAGGTCACCAACTCCCA
This sequence comes from Pirellulales bacterium, assembly GCA_044370205.1. Classification (GTDB taxonomy): domain Bacteria; phylum Planctomycetota; class Planctomycetia; order Pirellulales; family UBA1268; genus QWPN01. The sequence continues at coordinate 2,012 of JBILVW010000422.1, forward strand.
GTTTGCCGAGTTCGTGAGGTCTACGAACTACGTCACGGTCGCCGAACGGCCCCCCCGGGCCGAAGACTTTCCCGGCGCGCCCCCCGAAAACCTGGTGGCGGGGTCGATCGTATTCACTCCGCCGGCAGCCGAGGTGCCGCTTCGGGATGCGACGGGCGCCGCCCATCTCCGCTGGTGGGCCTACGTTCCCGGCGCCTCCTGGCGGCACCCGACCGGACCCGACAGCGACATTGAGGGCCACGAAGACGAGGCCGTCGTGCATGTGGCCTACGAGGACGCCCTGGCCTATGCCGCCTGGGCGGGCAAGCGGCTCCCCACGGAAGCCGAGTGGGAGTTCGCAGCTCGCGGCGGCCTCGCCGGCGACCCGTACCCCTGGGGCTCGGAGTTCATACCCGACGGCCGCTGGATGGCGAACACCTGGCAGGGCCGGTTTCCGCGCGACAACACCGCAGCCGACGGCTTCACCGGTCTCGCCCCGGTCGGTCACTATCCGGCCAACGCCTACGGGCTCCACGACATGTCGGGCAATGTGTGGGAATGGTGCAGCGACTGGTATCGCCCCGAAACCTACGCCCGCGACGCCGGCTCCGGCCTCGATGCCGTGGCCGTGAATCCCACGGGGCCTGCCGAGAGCTACGACCCGCAGGAGCCGGGCCAGCCGAAGCGGGTGCAACGCGGCGGCTCCTTCCTCTGCAGCGACCAATACTGCTCCCGCTACATCGTGGGCACCCGCGGCAAGGGCGAGGTGTCGAGCGGCACCAACCACATCGGGTTTCGGTGCGTGAAGACGC
>JBILVW010000423.1:0-2800 GCA_044370205.1 Pirellulales bacterium
ATGCCGGCTGCCGCGAGCACGAGGCCGGTGAAGAAGAGCCAGGTGCCTCCGGGCGTGCCGCCCGCTCCGCGCACGAGCGACTCGTGCATATCCCGCACGCCCTCGATCTCCTTCTCGAATTCCTGCCGTGGCGACTGATTCATGCCCCGCTCCTCGGTTGATCCCGGCCTCCGCCGGGATTCCACCAGCCTATCAGCCCACCCCCTCTCGCGGCGAGTTGCGGGCGTCGGCCGCCGTCACGGGGCGGCGAGTGCCCGCACCTGCTCGTCCGTGAGGGACTCCTTGTAGATTCGCACGTCGTCGATGACGCCGTCCATGTGCTCCCCGGCACCGGTGTCGCCGATTCGCAGCGTCCGTCCTGGCTGCGAGAGTTTCGGCGTGCCGGTAAACAGGATCGTCTTCTTGCGGTCGCCGTCGAGATAGAGCCGGCATTCCTTCGCGCCGTTGTCGATCACGAACGTCACGAGATACCACCGCTCGAGGTCGGCGGCATGGGGCACGCCCACATGATCCTTGCGGCTCCGATCGAAGAGCAGCCCTTGCCCGAAGTTCCCGGCATACGGCCCGTCACCCAAGGGAACTTCGGGCTTCCCACCGCCCAACTTAGCCGTCCGGATTAGCCAGCAGCTGCTCGAGCCGTGGCCGCAGGGCAGCGGGGATGCGGTCGAGGGTGGCCGCATCAATCAGGCCGACGTCGATCATGTCGAGCAAGTGAACCCGGTCTTTGAGGCGAAAGGCCGTAAGTTTCATCACGGTCAGCCGGTCGAGATCAACGATCCGATAGCCGTCGAGCGTCTGCGCCGCCGCGAGTTCCGGGGCAGGTGCGGGGTCGTTGGGCTTGACCGGCTCGCCCGCGAACAGGATGTGCACCGCTTCGCGGGCTTTGCCTTGCGGTCCATCCACGAAAATATTGATGCCAAACGTAAACGAGTGGATGAAACCCGCCGCCTCGAGCGCGGTGATCGCCCGCGGGAGGTCAGCCCGGTCGATCAGCAGATCGACGTCCACCGTCGTGCGGACGGCGGCCGGATCGATCCGCGCCACCCAGGCGGCGACGGCGTGACCGCCGACCACGGCATGCGGAATCCCAGCTGCATCGAGGGCCGCGACGGCCCGCTTAAGACGTTCCTTGACCATCGCCACCGCCTGCTCCACGCGGTCAAGCACGTCGAAGCCGAACGTCACGACGCTCGGCCCCGGCATCCTTGCCCACGGATTCTCGATTCGGTTTTCAGGATCGGTGGCCATGCCGAAGAGTGTATCGCATCACGGCAGCCGAGACTCGGAGTGTATACGCATGTATATACTTCTGGCAATGTCCCACCGTTTGGAGATCGTGCCCGCCCCGATGAGCCGCTGATCGGTCGGTCGGACCGTATGATCTGTGGCGTGCGGCAGAATGCGAACGCCACGTTGCTGTTTCGCCGGCCAACGACACGGAGCGTCGCCCTCAATGTTTCCGCTCGGACTGCTTGTGGTGGAGGCTGCGTTCTTGGCTGTGGCACATGTGGCTGGCGGGCCGCCGTGGACCGTCGTCGCGGCGATCGCCTTTGCCGTACTTGGCCTCGCCACCGCCCGCGAGCCCGACCGGCAGCGCGAACTCCTCTGGCTCATCCTGCCCAGCCTCGGCTGGCTCGCGGCCTTCTGGGTCACCGGGAACCGCGAACTGTTCTTTCCGTTCACGATGTATCTCGCCGCCCATGCGGCGCTGACCGTCAGCGGCCGAGGCCTGATCCCCGCGTCTGCCGCCGGCGGGCTCATCGTCCTCGTGTTTCTCGTGATCCGTGTCCTGCAGGCGGCCACGCCGCGGGTGCTCGCTGTCGAAACAGTGGCCGCCGTCGCGATCCTCGCGGCGACGTGCCTGACGCTCACCCGTCGCGATCGGTGGGCTGTTGCCGATGGGCTGATTCTCACCCTGGCGTCGGGAGCGGCGTTCCTGAGCCTGCAGCTGCCGAGTTGACGGCCGGCTCACGCTCGGTCCGAGGGACCGGCCACGCAAGCGGCGACGACCAGGTCGCCCGTGACGTTGAGCACGGTGCGGCACATGTCGAGCAGCCGATCGACGCCGAGAATCAATCCGATGCCCTCGGCGGGCACGCCGACCGACTGGGCGATCACCGCCACGAGCGGCAGCGAGCCGCCCGGCACGCCAGCCGTACCGATGCCGGCGAGCATCGACATCAGCACCACCTGCACCTGCTGGCCGGCGGTAAGCGACACGCCGAACACCTGCGCCAGAAACAGCACCACCACGCCCTCGAAGAGCGCCGTGCCGTTTTGATTGCCGGTAGCTCCCACCGTGAGCACGAACCGGGCGGCGTCGCGGCGGAGCCCGAGATCGTGCTCGGCCACCCGCAGCGCCGTGGGCAGCGTGGCGTTGGACGACGACGTGCCGAAGGCCACCTGCATCGCCTCGGCTGACCGCCGAAAGAAATCACCCGGTCGAAACTGGCTCAGCAATCGTAGGACCGTGGGATAGACGATCGCCAACTGGATCGCGAACCCAGCCAGCACCGTGAAAGCAAACCAGAAGAGCGAAACGAGCGCATCGAAGCCGAGTCGGGCGACCGTGGCAAACACGAGGCAGCCCGCGCCCACGGGGGCGAGGGCCATCCCCCAGCCGATCACTGTCATCGCCACCGTGTTCCAGGCCTCGAGCCAGCCCACCAGCGGCCGGCAGGTGTCAGGATTGGCTGCGATCGCCGCCCCGAGCAGGAGCGCGAACACCATCACCGCCAGCATCCCATTGCCCTTCGAGCTGCCGTCGATGGCCCCGACCATCTCCTGCAGTGGGTTTTGG
>JBILVW010000424.1:0-2797 GCA_044370205.1 Pirellulales bacterium
CGACTCCCTTGCGGCTGCCATTGGCCACGAGAAACTCGCGGCCCTTCTTTCGATTGGCCTCGGCCGCCGCGGCCATCTTGGCCATGAACTCCTGCTGCTTCTTCTGCATCGCCGTCTCGAACTCGGTGAGCACCTTGCGGAACGCCTGCTCGTCGAGCTTCGGCGCCGCGCCGAGCACGGCATCGGTGAGCCCGCGGGCGAGCGACTCCTGGTCGATCGTCATGTCGAGCGACGCGTGGTCGGCCACGATCCGGCCTCCGATCCGATAGCCGAGTGCATAGCCGAGTTGCTGGGCCGGCGTCGTCAGCGGTCCTGCGGCTGCCTGCTTCGCGGCCGGCGTGACGGGCGCTGCAATCGGCTCGACGTCGGTGTCGGCGGCGATCGCAGTGGCCCCCAGTATGATGGCCAACGCGATTCCGAGCAGGTTCACGGTCGCGGCCGGCGAAGCGTGCATGGTTCAGTTCTCCGTGGAGTGAGCGGTGCCCTATCAGTCGGCGGGCTTGGCGAGCGAGCCGCGGGTGAGTTCGAGGAACGCGGTTTCGAGGTTGGTTTCCTGCTCGCGGAGGCTGAGCAGGCCGTGGCCGGCCGCGACGAGGCGGGCCGCCAGCGGTGAGTGATCGGTGACACCGTCGGCCAGCGCCACCACCACCTCGCCGTCGCGGACGGTCACGCCCGCCGCCTCCGGGCTTCCTTCGAGCGTCTTGGCGGCCGCTTCTGGCGAGCCCGCCACGCGGATCCGCAGCGTGGGGCGGCCGCGAACCTGGGCCAGCAGATCCTGGACGTCGCCGCAGGCGAGCAGCCGGCCGTATTCGATGATGCCCACGCGGTTGCAGATGTCGGCCAGCTCCGGAAGGATGTGGCTCGACACGAGGATCGTCTTCCCGAGGCCCTGCAGCCGTTTGAGCAGGTTGCGCATCTCGATGCGGGCCCGGGGGTCGAGGCCGCTGGCCGGCTCGTCGAGCAGGAGCACCTGCGGATCGTGAAGGAGCACGCGGGCGAGCCCGAGTCGCTGGGTCATGCCGCGGGAGAGGCTCGTGACGAGCTCGTTGCGCTTGGCCACGAGATCGACCAGTTCGAGGCAGCGGTCGGCCACGCCGCGGCGGGCCGAGGCGTCGATCCGATAGGCGGCGGCGAAGAACTCGAGATACTCGATCACGAGCATGTCGTCATAGACGCCGAAGATGTCGGGCATGTAGCCGATCGACCGCCTGATCTCCCGCGGGTGCGTGTAGATCGAATGGCCGCAGACGTAGGCCTCGCCCCAGGTCGGTGCGAGCAGCGTGGAGAGGATGCGGATCGTGGTCGTCTTGCCGGCGCCGTTGGGGCCGATGAACCCGAAGAGGTCTCCCTGGGCGAGCGTGAGATCGAGCGAGTCGAGGGCGCAGAAGTCGCCGTACTTCTTCGTGAGATCGATCGTCTCGATCATGGTGACTCTGCTCCTTCCGCCAGCGGGACGACGATCCGATAGAGCCGGGCGGCCGAGCTCACCGGCACGGGGGCCGCCGGGTCGCCCTGCCCGCTGGTGACGTTCCAGCCAGTCGTCCATTCTGCCTTCGGAGCCCCGGCGGCGCCGAACAGCACCGCGCGATCGACCGTCAGCAGCGGCGAGAGGTCGAGCCGAGCCAGGCGGCCGGCGGGGAGCCCCGTGTAGCCGATGCCTCCGGCCGCCGCGTGGAATCCCGCGATCTCCAGAATGCGGCCGACGTCGGTCTCGGCTGGATTCCAGCGGGGCGCCACCTCCCGCTCCCGCACCGCCTCCCGCCGGGCCAGGGCTCCCGCGAGCGACCTCGGTCCCCTGCCCTGCCGGAGATCGTGGAATTCGTCGGGGGCGAGCCGGCCGATGTCGTAGAGCCAGCCGGCGTAGGCGAGCCGGCAGTTTTCCAGAGCAAACGGCAGATGGTGGGCGAGCGTCCCTTCGAGCGCACCCTGGGCGTCGCGAACGAGCGTGGCCGTGAGCACCGGCGTGGTGCCGGTGGTGGCTGACCAGCTCGCCTCGAAGAGCCGATCGGCGGCCGCCGCCACGGGCACGCCCACGAGGGTGTCGAGTGATTCACCGTAGGAATAGTCTCGCGCTGCGAGCGATGGATGGGGCAGGACGGCGTCGATGCCCCCGAAACCGATGCCGGCATCGGCCCACCACGACAGGGCGACTGACTCGCGTTGTGGGATGGCCGAAGCCTCGCCGGCCGGCACGGCAACATCGACGATCCCATTGTCGCTCCGCCACGTGGCCGCCCATGTCGCCCCGCGGATGGCTCCTGTGGCGGCATCGACATCGACGATCTCCGCCGCGCGGCAGGTGAGCGGCTCCCGCGGCTGCCAGCGGCGAGCGAGGGCAACGGCCGCACCGGTGAACGATGCGATGATCAGAGGCAGCGTGACCCAGGCGAGCCACGGGCGGCGGCGGCCCCGCGACACGAGCCACCAGTCGAGCGGGTAGAGGCAGGCTATATACAGGAGGCCGAGGCCCATGATCGCCTCGAACGGCACTGGCGCGATCCGCCCTGCCGCGCCGCTCGATTCGACGGCCACCCTCAGCTGGGATGCCAGATCGGGAGTGCCGCCGGCTGCCGGGGCCGGCTGGTCGTCGCCGTCACTCGTGCGTTCCCCCAGCAGCCGCACGATGAGCGAGTCGGCACCGGGCCAGCTGCGAAACGGCTCGGAGTCGAGTTCGATTCCCAGCCAGGTGACCGTGCCGAAGCCGTGCGGCCGCCGCACCACGAGCGGCAGGTCGGTCGCCGCCGCGCCGTCGAAGGCATCGATCACACCGGCCAGTTGCCTGCGGTCGGCAAACAGC
>JBILVW010000071.1:0-10089 GCA_044370205.1 Pirellulales bacterium
GGGGACGGCGGCGCCGGAGCGGCGGCCTCCTCGACCTGCCGGGTCATCGACGGACCTGCCGAGCCGCCCGCATCGCCCGTGCCGCTCCCGTCGGTCGGGCCCGTCACCTGGCGATAGGCATCGAGCGCCTTGAGCATCCGCTCCAGCTGGGCCGCGGCCTTCGGGCAATCGACGTCGATCACCTCGCGGAACCGCACGAGCCGGACGCACGTCTCGCGGAACTGCTGCGTGACGACCGGCGTCCAGCGGCGGACGGCCTCGGCCTTTTTCTCCGCGTGCTCGAGCATCGCCTTGGCCTTGTCGAGCTGCTTTTTTTCCTCGATGCAGGAGGGCTGGTTGTCGCCGACCTTCTTGAACGTGCGACAGTGTTCGAGATCCTTCTTCGCCTTGTTGACGAGGTCGCTGCGGCGGCGAATCTCGCCCTTCCAGTAGGCGGCCATGTCCACCGTGATCCAGTCCACCGCCCGCTGGCCCTGGATCTCCACCTCGCTCAACGCCTGGTTGCTCTCGTGGGCGAACTGGGCGATCGCCGCCTTGAGGAAGGCGAGGGTGTCGAGGGATTTGACGTCTGCCTGCGTGGACATGGAGGGGTGTGCCCGGAAGCCGAGGATGCCGCGTCGAAGACGGCTTATCGCTGTTGCTGGTATTCCTCGACCCGCTCCGCCTTGCGGATCAGGTAGGGGACGTAGTCGCCCGTCGCATCGACGAACCGGCCGAACGTGGTGAGCTGCTGCTCGAATTCCTCGGCGAACTTCTGGTGCTCGGCGTCGCGCCAGGTGGACCCGAGCGCGGCCAGCTGCCGTTGGACCATCTGCATCTGTGCCATGACCTCGGTGCTGAAGTGCCGCAGCCGGCCCGCGAAGCGGCGGAGTTCCTGCGGATCGACGATTGCCTGGCCCATGATGGATTCCCCTCGGAAGGCTGCTGAATTCCACCTGTATCGTAGCGTCGCCACGGGGATTCCGGATAGCGGTGGGCTGCTACACTCGGGGCTTCGCGGCTGGGTGCCGTGCGGCCGCCTGGCGCGGATTGCCGCCACCGCACCCGCCGCCTGTCATGGCCGCATCCGCAGGAGTTTTGCTCGTGACCCAGCCAGCTTCCCGTCCCGACGCCCCCTCCCACGGCAGCCCGCCGGCCCAGCCTGGCCGCCCCCACCACGGGACTGACGCGGCGGCAAACGCGACCACGTCGATCGAGCCGACGACCGGCTGGCACGTGTCGCACATTTTTTACGCCTTCGATCGGGCTCGGCTCGCCGGCCTCTCCCATGCCTCCCGCACGGAGGGGTGTCGGCAGTTCCTGGCAGCGCTCGATCCCGCCGGACCGCACGCCCCGACGCGGCTGCAGTCGTGGCTCGTGCCCGGCCACAAGGCCGACTTCGGCATCATGGTGATGGATCCCTCGCCGCTCGCCGTCGACGAGGTGCATCAGCGGCTGCTCGCCGGTCCGCTCGGTGCCGCCCTCACGCCCACCTACTCGTTCGTGAGCCTCACGGAGGTGAGCGAATACGTGCCGACGGTCGAGCAGTATGGGCAGCGACTGATCGTGGAGGGGGAGATCCTCGACAGCCCCTCCTACAAGGCGAAGGTGCAGGGCTACGCCTCACGCGAGGACATGATGCGGAAGGCGCGGCTCGAGCCCGAACTACCGCCGTGGCCCAACGCCTGCTTCTATCCGATGAACAAGAAGCGGAAGGTGGGAGAAAACTGGTTCACGCTGCCATTTTCCGAGCGGAGCCGGCTGATGGCCGAGCATGGCCGGACGGGCATGTCGTTCGGCGGCCGCGTGACGCAGCTGATCACCGTGTCGGTCGGACTCGACGACTGGGAGTGGGGCGTCACGCTCTGGGCGCGGCGGCCCGAGTTCCTCAAGGAGATCGTCTACACGATGCGATTCGACGAGGCGAGCGCCCGCTACGCGGAGTTCGGCCCGTTCTACACCGGCTTCGTGGCGACGCCCGAGCAGATCCTCACCCACTGCCGCGTCGCCACCGCGGGGTGAGGAACAAAGCCAGAATATCCACGACTCCACGGCATGGATGCTCGACCCCCCGGTTTCCACCGGGGGCTTGTATAAAAGCCCCGCGTGGAAACGCGGGGGTCAGCGGTTCATCGGGGCGAGAATCATCTCGACCTCGGTGCCGCGGGGCGGTACGCGGCCCTCGAAGGCTTCGAAGAGTAGCGCCTCGTTGGACTGCGAGCTTTCGATCGTGAGGTCGAGCGTGGCCGTCGGGAAGTTCGACACGCAGACGAGGTCGCCGCCGTCGGCCTGGTAATACTCCTGGCCGTCCTGCGGATCTTTCCAGAAGCTGCTCCCTGCGAACACCCAATCCGCGTCGAGCGGCTTGCCCGTGCGGGTGTTGCGGATCCAGTCCTGGGCAGGGCTCTCCTGCAACGCGCCCTCCGCATCCTTCCACCGCATGCGGATCGCGACGGCCGGCCCGCGGGCGGCGACGTAGTCGGGATCGAATGACACCGGGCTGCCTGGATCGAGGCCAATCGCGAGCAAGGCGGCGTGGATCAGCCTGGCGGACGACCGGGTGGCGACGATCGCCTCGTGTTCCTTCGTCTTTTCCGGGCAGGCGAAGACCTCGATCGGACCGTCGGCCATCGCGATTCGGCCTGCGACCACGACCTCTTTCTTCACCGGGTCGACCCAGACGTGCTCCGTCGGCGAAAGCCGCTTGAGCTCCGGGTGACGGTCGGGCTCGGCTGCTGGCGGCACCGCCGGAGTGTCGGCGGGCTCGGCCCAGGCGTACGGCCAGCCGAAGGTGAAAACGAGCATCAGGAGCGGTGCCGCGAGACGCATGCGATCTCTCCGGAGAGGAAATGGGCGGGGCGTGGAGGCCGCTCCGCTGCTCCGGTACGATACCGCCGCGGCAGCCCCCGATGAAAATCGGCCCGGGCGGCCCCGAGACGGCACCCCAGGCGGCGAGACGGAGCGGCAATGGTTTCCACGCGCGACAAAAAAACGAAGCGGACGAAGCGAACGCGATCAAATCCGGACGGCAGACCGGGCGACGAGACCGTGACACCTGCTGCCGCCGATCAGGCTATCGCGGCTCATGCCGACGCCGAACCGGAAACGGCAGCACGGCGGAAGAAGCAAGCGGCCCTGCCGCAGGTCGTGAAATCGCGGGTCGCTGCGGCCCGCATCCGGGCGCTGGCCGAGGCGAGCGGCTCGCTCGACGTCCGCCGCCGACTCCGGACGCTGGCCCGACAGGTAGACCGTGGCCCGGGCAACGTGCAGCAGATGACGCTCAGCGAAAATGCCGTCGCTGCCTGTCTCGACGAGGCGGCGGTCAGCGCGGCCTCCGAGCAGTGGCTGCTCTGCGAGGCGGCCACCTGGGCCGTGGCCTGGATGGCGCGGACGCGTCGAGCCGGCGGCTCCGCGGGCGGCCTGCTCGAGCGGCTCGTGCGGGCCGCCCGCGGCGGCACGACCTCGCTCGATGCCCGCGACACGCGGCCGGCCCGATTCGTCCTGGCGCTGGCTCGGCTTTTCAGCGACGTCGAAGCCTGCCGCTGCCTGGAGGCATCGGCCGCCGCAGGAGTCGCCGAAGAGATCATGCGACTGGTGTCGGCGTCGGGCGCGGTGCGACTCGGCGGTTCGGAGGCGGTCGTCGAGCGGGTGGTGCGGTGGGCGTCCTGTCGCGACGTCGCCGTCGCCACCGGAGGCCTGCCGTGGGACGACGAGGTGGAGGCCCGCTGGGCTGCGAGCGCGGCCTTCGCGGTGCGGCTGCTGGGAGGACAGGGCCGGCTGCTGTCGGGCGCCGGCCGGCTGTCTGCGAGCCAGACGGCGCCGCTCATCGAAGCGGTCGCGGCCAAGGGAAAGCATGGGGTGGCAAAGGCGGCTCGCCGAACGGCGCAGGTGATGGCGAAGGCCGGCCGCGATGATGCAGGTGGACTGCTCGACCGCGACTTTCACGATCCGTCCTCGGCCGTGGCCGTGATTCGCACCGGCTGGGGACGCAAGGCGATTCGCATCCTGGTCGAATACCGCGACGCGGTGCCGCGGCTCGAGATCGCCGTGGACGACCGGCTGCTGGTCGATGGCGCGTGGGACTGGTCGGTGTCGCTCGGCCGCCGGCCGCTCGAGGCGGAAGGCGGCTGGACCGTGTCGTGCTGGGAGAGCGACCGGAAGGCGACGTTCCTGGAACTGACGGCGCCGCTCGGTGGTGAGCTGCAGTTCGAGCGGCAGGTCGTGGTGCTGCCGGCCGATCGCATCGTGCTGCTCGCCGATGCCGTCACCATCCGGCCGCAGCCGGCGGACTCGGTCCCTGGCACATCGGCCAACGGAGCCGCACACGCCGAGCCGATCGACTACGCCAGCAGTATTCGTCTGGCCGCGTCGCTTGAAACCGAGCCGGCGGCGGAGACCAGGGAAGTGATGGTCTACGACACGACGAAGCGGTTCATGGCGCTGCCGCTGGCGTTGCCCGAATGGCGGGTCGCGGGGCAGGGGAGCCTGACCGCGGAATCCGAAGGGCGGCTCGTGCTGACCCAGCGGGGCCAGCGCCGGCTCTCCGCGCCGCTCTGGCTCGACCTCGATCCGGTACGGGTGGGCGGGCCGCTCACCTGGCGACAGCTCACGGTGGCCGACACCCGGCAGAATCTGCCACCGCATCAGGCCGTGGGCTACCGCGTGCAGGCCGGCCTCGAGCAGTGGCTCGTCTATCGGGCGCTCGACGCGGCCCGCAACCGCACGCTGCTCGGCTGCAACGTGTCGGCCGAGTTCCTGCTCGGCCGCATCAAGAAGTCGGGCGAGGTGGCTCGGACGCTCGAAATCCAATGACGGTGGTGCATGCCGTCAGCTGAAGACCTGAGAGATCACTGCCGCCGCAACGTACTGGCCGTGCGAGAGCGGGTCGCGGAGGCCTGCCGGCGGGCCGGCCGGTCGCTGGACGACGTGACCGTGATCGCCGTCACGAAGTACGTCGAACCCGAGATCGCACGGCTGCTGCACGAGGCAGGCTGCCACGACCTCGCCGAGAGCCGGCCGCAGAGCCTGTGGGCCAAGGCCGAGGCGTTGGCCGACGTCGTGCCCGCGCCCCGGTGGCACCTCGTGGGGCACCTGCAGCGAAACAAGATTCGACGGACGCTGCCGCTGCTCTCGCTCCTGCACTCGCTCGACAGCCAACGGCTTCTGGACGGGCTCGAGGCGGAGGCCGCGGCGGCGGGCATCGTCTGTCGCGTGCTCGTGGAGGTAAACCTTGCCGGCGATCCGGGCCGCACGGGCGTGAGTGAGGCCGAGGCCGCGGCCCTCGTGGTGGCCGCGGCGGCGAAGCCGCACGTCGCGGTCGTGGGCCTCATGGGCATGGCGAGCGTGCCCGACGGCGATGCGTCGGCGGCGAGGCGGGAGTTCGCGCGGCTCCGGGAGCTGCGCGACCGGCTCCGCGGTGGCGTGGCCGGCGGCGAGCAGCTGACGGAACTCTCGATGGGGATGAGCGGGGATTTCGCGGAGGCGATCGCCGAAGGGGCCACGCTCGTGCGGATCGGCTCGGCGTTTTTCGAAGGCGTGGTTTCATAGAAGCCCCCATGCGCAAGCAGGGGGATCGATGCGGCATCCATCCGAAGCGGCCCGGAACATCCCCCGGCTTGCGCCTGGGGGCTTCTATGGGGCATGCAATGCAAGCCCTCATGCGCAAGCAGGGGGATCAATCCGTTTGGCCCTGCCGCGATCGTGGCCTCAGTCGAACCGCACTTCGAGGATCTCGTACTTGAGCGTGCCGGCGGGCACGTCGATCGAGACCTTCTCCCCCACCTTGCGGCCGAGGAAGCCCTGGGCCAGCGGGCTGGCCACGTTGATCCGGCCGGAGTCGAAGTCCTCCTCGCCGGCGCCGACGAGCACATACTCCTCCTCGTCGCCGAACTTGAGGTCCTTCACTCGAATGGTGGCGCCGAACACGACCTCGTCGCCCGCCTCCTTCGACCGCTCCACGAGCACGGCCCGGGCGAGCTTGTCGCGGAGCACGTTGATCTTGGCCTGGAGCATGCCCTGACTCTCACGGGCCCCGTGATACTCGGCGTTCTCACTCAGATCCCCCTCGCTGCGGGCCGCGGCGACCCGGGCGGCGAGCTTCGGCATCTCGACGGTTTCCATCTGGTCGACCTCGGCCTTGAGCTTGTCGTAGCCGGCGCGAGTCATCGGGATGCGGTCGGACATGTCGGCGTTCTCCAACAGGGAAACAGGATCGGCTCACGGAGCGGCTGCGTGGCCAGCTCAGGCCGGACGTGACGATTCGGGGATGTAGAGCAGCCGCCCGCAGCTGCGGCAGGCGGCGATCTTGCCGAGCATCAGGTCGCTCACCATGTTGCCCGTGACCTGCTGGAAGCAGCCGCCGCAGCTCTGGCCTTCGAGCGGCGCCATGGCATCGGCCCCCTTTTGCTTGACGATCCGCGCATACTTGTCGCGAACGTCGTCGGGCAGGTCACGCTCGACCGTCTCGAGCTCGGCCCGCACGCGTGCGACCTCGCTCTCGAGGCGGCCCGTCTCGGCGGCAACCTTCGCCTTGGCCTCGTCGAGCGCCTTCTTCACGGCCGCGACCTCGCCCTCGGCAGCCGGCACGGTGGGCTTGAGAGTATCGACTCGCTCGAGTGCCTCGAGAATCTCGTCCTCGAGCACCTTCGTGGCCATGCGGTCGGCGGCGATCTGCTCGGTGAGCGTCTGGTATTCGCGGTTGGTCTTGCAGGCGTTGAGCTTGGCCTCGAGATCCTTGATCTTCGCCTCGGACGTCTTCAGCTGGAGCTGCTTCTGGTCGGCGGCGACCTTGGCCTTCTTGACGTCGTCCTGGGCCGTCGTCTTCTTCGCCTCCGCCGACTCCACCTGCTTGGTGCGGACCGCGACAGCCCGCGGACCTGCCGCCAACTGGTCGGCGAGATCGGCCAGCTGCCGGTGGATTCGGTGGAGCGTGCGAAGGGTTTCGGTGACGAGGGCGATGGCCATGGGAGTGCCTGCGGGCGTTCGGTGCGGTGGACCGGAGTCTACCAGACCGAGGGGGCCGCGCAAGGCACGCCCAGAACGGCGAGGCGATCCCCCGGCTTGCGCCTGGGGGCTTGTATGAGGAGACCACGCTCCGGCTAGCCCTCGGCGGTGGCCGACTCCATGAAGTTTTCCAGCTGCCGGGAACGGACCGGGTGCTGGAGCTTCTTCACGGCCTTGGCCTCGATCTGACGAACCCGCTCCCGGGTCACGCGGAAGATGCGGCCCACTTCCTCGAGCGTGTAGGTGTAGCCGTCGGTGAGGCCGTACCGCAGGCGGATGATCTCCCGCTCGCGATACGTGAGCGTCTTGAGCAGCGAGTCGATCTTGTCGCGGAGCAGGCCGTGGGTGGTCGACTGCGTGGGACTGGCCACGTTGACGTCCTCGACGAACTCGCTGAAGCTCGCGTCCTCGCTCTCGCCGACGGGCCGGTCGAGGCTCATCGGCTGCCGACCCATGTCCATCACGCGGCGTGCCTCCTCGAGCGGCACGCCGGCGGCCTGTGCGATCTCCTCCGCGGTCGGCTCGCGGCCGAGTTCGTGGAGCAGCTTCTTCGCCGTCGTCCGCAGCTTCGAGAGCACGTCGATCATGTGCACCGGAATCCGGATCGTCCGCGACTGGTCGGCGATCGCCCGGGTGATCGCCTGGCGAATCCACCAGGTGGCGTAGGTCGAGAACTTGAAGCCGCGGCGATACTCGTACTTGTCCACGGCCCGCATCAGCCCCGTATTGCCCTCCTGGATGAGATCGAGGAAGGAAAGGCCACGGTTGCGGTACTTCTTGGCGATCGAAACCACGAGCCGGAGATTGGCCGCCGAAAGATTCCGCTTGGCGGCGTCATACTCGACCTTGAGCTTCTCGAGCACCCCGACGCGGGTGCGGAGCGAACGCGGGCTCTCGAGCGTCGTGAGCATCAGGTCGCGAAGCTCCTTCCGCATGTCGGCGAGGTCGTCCCGCGGCATCTCCCCGTTCTTGATCAGCCGCAGGTCGTGCTGCAGCCGATCCATCCGGGCCGACATGCCCCGCAGCAGCTTCACGAGCGGCAGCACGCGGCGGGTGCGGAGGCTGAGTTCCTCGACGAGTTGCAGCGACTTGCCGCGGGTGCGGCGAAACCGCTGCCGAGCGGCACTGGCCTCGTCGGGGCTCGTCCGCTTGCTGATCAGGAGCCGGAAGTCGGCCACGCTCTGCTTCATGAGGTGGTCGAGGGTCGCCAGGTTGTGCGGCATCCGCGCCTGGATCTGCTCCTTGGTGAGCCGCTCCGTGAGCGACACCTTGATCGTGCGGTCGAAGGGCAGGCCACCCTCGTGCACCCGCTGCAGCGTCTCGACGGTGGCGCGGAGGGAATAGTTGCAGCCGAGCACGGCGCGGCGAAACCGCTTGCGCGTGACCTCGATCCGCTTGGCGAGCGAAATCTCCTCGCGGCGGGTGAGGAGCGGAATCTCGGCCATCTGGGCCAGATACATCCGGATCGGATCGTTGCCTGCGTTGGACGGCGGCGTGGTGATCGCCTCCTCTCGGCGGGGCGCGGGAGCGGCTGGCGCTGCAGCGTTCTCGGACCGCGGCTCCGGCGGCGTATCGACCAGTTCGACGCCAAGGTCTTCCAGGGCGACCAGCAGCGCGTCGATCTTCTCCGGATCGACCGCCTCGTCGGGCAGGTATTCATTCACCTGATCGAACGTCAGGTAGCCCTGGGACTTGCCGGTGGCGATCAGCGTTGCGAGATCGGCGTCGGTGCCGTGCGGCTGCGGCCCCGCTGCGACACGCGCGGCGTCGATCTGCTCGGTGGAAATCCGCTTCTCGGAGGGCGTGGCCCGGGACTGCGTCGAAACGTTCTTCATCAGTGGTTCTCCTTCACCATCCTACCGTCACTCGCCGACCGCCCCCCGAACCCCCGAGCCTGCCGGCTCGCGGGATCGATCGCAGCGACGAGATGGACACCCTTACCCATCCTTGGGTTCGGCCATGCCCTGCACGGCCCGCCGCTCCGCGACGAGACGTGCCAAAAGTTCTGCTTCCGCGCCGGTGTCGAGCCGGTCGGTCTTCAATGCCCGGGCGCTCGCCCGCGCCCGCCGCTCGGCGGCCCGGCGCTGGATCGCCTCTTCCAAATGCTTGAGCCGCTCCCGCGGGTCGGCCTGCCCCCGCCCGGCCCCCGACTCGTCCACGGCGACGAGCAGGCTCTGGAGCGCGGGATCGGTGAGTTCGAGCAGGAGGCCGCCGAGGGCGACGGGGCGGCCTTCGCTGTGGAGCTTGCAGGCCACTTCGAGCACCTGCCGCGCGGCCGGCGTCTCGAGGCCGCTCGAGCCGACCTGCTGCACGATCACGCCGATGCTCTCGGGCACGCCGACGAGGACTTCGATCACCTCGCGGTCCCACGGAGGCAGTTCGGGTACGTCGGCGACGGCATCGGTCGCGGCGGTGCGTTCGGCGGCGGGCCGAGCCCCGCTCCGGAGGTCGTCGAGACGGTCGCGCAGCGTGTCCCGCGCGAGGCCGAACCGGCGGGAGAGCCGGCCGAGCACCTGGTCTTCGCGGAGCCGCGCCTGCGAGGCCACAAGCGACGTCCGCCGCGACGCGGTGGCGAGGGCCTTGAGCACGCTCTCGATCGAGGCGAGCGCCGCATCGTCGCCGGCGTCCGGAGCCAGGCCGGCGAGGGCCTCCTCCATCCGGTAGTCGAGCGGATCACCCGCCGACTCGACGAGCGATTCGAAGGCCTCGCGGCCCCGCTCGACGATGAACTCGCAGGGATCGACGCCGGCGGGCAGCCGGGCGATCCGCACGTCGATCGGCTCGGCCAGAAGCACCTCGAGCACCTCGTTGGCCCGGCGGCGGCCGGCATCGTCGCCGTCGAGCACGAGCACGATCCGGTCGGCGTAGCGACGCAGCAGCTTGGCATGCCGTTCCCCGAGCGCTGTGCCGAGCACCGCGACGACGTCGTCGATGCCGGCCTGCCGGGCGGCAAGGCAGTCGGTGTAGCCCTCCACCACGATGGCCCGTCGCGATTTCGTGATCGCGTCGCGGGCGGTGTCGAGGCCGTAGAGCATCGAGCTCTTCGAGAAGAGCGGCGTCTCCGGAGAGTTGATGTATTTGGCGGAGTCGGGGGGCGCACCGGGCAGC
>JBILVW010000425.1:0-2786 GCA_044370205.1 Pirellulales bacterium
GGTGGGTACAAAATCCCACTCACGCCGCGGGAATGGCGGAATTGGCAGACGCGCCAGGTTGAGGGCCTGGTGGTAGTAATACCGTGCAGGTTCAAGTCCTGTTTCCCGCAGTACACACGCGAAAAAAGGCATCCATGCCCCTTTTTCGCTTGATTGGTTGATCGTCAACAAGGGCATTCATGCCCGGTCTTTGAATCGCCGGCTCAGGGGCGGTACAAGTCTCGTCGCGGTGGGCCGCGGCGGCCCAAGGCTCCTCGAGCTTGCACCGACCCCCTCGCCTTCCCTCATCAATTCGCGAACGTTTTCTGATCCGCTTTTGAACCGCTTCAGTAGGGAGAAGTGATGGATTCGGCTGACAGTGTTCCGTCCGAGGGTGGTGAGGCGGCGGAGGCGACTTCTGGCCGGCGGATTCCGATCGGCACGCAGCGGGCCGGGGCGAAGCCGCCGTCGCTCGCGCCGAAGTATCAGTACATCGCGCCCCCTGCGGCGGCGAAGCCGGCAGGTGACGAGGCGACCGTAGCGGCGGCGGCCGGTGGCGAATCAGACGCGACCGCAGCCGCAACTCCTGCGGCGGCACCTGCAGCGGAAGTTCCGCCGCGGCAGGGCGGCCAGCGGGAGCGTGGTGGCAAGGGACGGCGGCGGGATCGGGATGCGAAGCCGTCGTTCACCGACGTGCTCCCGCCGGCCAAGCGGGTGGCCGTGCCGAGCCTGCGAGGCAGCCTCGACGACGATTTGGAAGCCGACTACGAAGCGGCCCTCGGCGGCATGGAGCTCGATGCCCTGCTCGCAGCCGGCCCGGCGGTGCGGATCGACGCGCCGCTCGAACCTGGCTCCCGCGTCAGCGGCACGGTGCTCTCGATCGGCGCCGACACGGCGTTCATCGATCTCGGCGGCAACCGCCAGGGGGCGATGAAGCTCGCACCGCTGCTCGACCGCGGGCACGACCTGCCGGAGGTGGGTGCGGCGATCGAGGTGTCGATCGGCGGCCGCAACGAGGAAGACAATCTCTACGACGTCGCCCCGGCGAATCACGCCGTGGCCGTCGAAGACTGGTCGCAGCTCCAGCCCGGCATGATCGTCGAGGCCCGCGTGACAGCGGCCAACAAGGGGGGCCTCGAATGCGACGTGGCGGGGCTGCGCGGCTTCATGCCCGCGAGCCTCGTGAGCACGTGGCGGGTCGAGAACCTCGAGGAGATGGTGGGCCAGACGCTCGAATCGCTCGTCACCGACGTCGTGCCGGCCGCCCGGCGGCTCGTGCTCTCGCGACGGGCCGTGATCGAGAAGCAGGCCGCCGACGCCCGCGTCACGATGCTCGAGACGCTCGAGCCCGGCACGGAGCTCGAGGGCACGGTGCGGAGCGTGCGTGACTTCGGCGCCTTCGTCGACATCGGCAGCGGCGTCGAGGGGCTCGTGCACGTGAGCGAGCTCTCGTGGGAACGGGTGGCCAATCCGGCCGAGGTGCTCCAGCCCGGCCAGAAGGTGCGGGTGATCGTCAAGAAGATCGATCCGCAGACCGGCAAGATCGGCCTCTCGGCCCGCGACCTGATCGAAAGCCCGTGGAAGCGGGCGGCGATCAAATATCACGTGGGGGCGACCGTGAAGGGCACCGTGAGCAAGCTCGCCCAGTTCGGTGCCTTCGTGAAGCTGGAGCCGGGCGTCGAAGGGCTCGTGCACATCTCAGAACTCGCCACGCGGCACATCCGCAGCGTGGCCGACGTGGTCCGCGAGGGCCAGGAGGTCGAATGCCGCGTGCTGGCGATCGACCCCGACGAGCAGCGGCTCTCGCTCTCCATCAAGGCGCTGGCCCCGAAGCCCGCGGCCCAGGCCGACTCGGCCGATCGCGGCGAGCCCGAGGCCGAGGAGCCGGCTCCGCCGCCGGTGGTGAAGAAGCGCATGGCGCCGCTCAAGGGGGGCCTCGGCAGCGATTCCCAGGGCGCGAAGTTCGGCCTCAGGTGGTAGGGCGGCTCACCGACACCACCGGGGAGTACGTGGCTGTTGGCATGTTCCCATACAAGCCCCCAGGCGCCAGCCGGGGGATCCCGACGCGGGAGCGGCGGCGGGGTGGGTGCCGCGGTCGGCATGTGGTTCCCATACAAGCCCCCAGGCGGCAGCCGGGGGATCCCGACGCGGAAGCGGCGGCAGGGTAGGTGAGTGTTGGGGCGGCCCGTCCGCGAGATCCCGGCGCTCGCGCTTAGGGCTTGTATGGCCAGATCCCGGCGCTTGCGCTTAGGGCTTGAATGGCGGGATGCTTGCGTTGCGCCGGTGAAAGGCTCACTGCGCCTTGAGCGTTTCGAGCCAGGCGACGAGATCGACGAGTTCCTGCACCGAGAGCGTCGCCGCCAGATCCGCGGGCATGAGCGAGATCGGCTGCTTCACCAGTTCGTCGATCTCGCCGGCAGGGAGCGTCGCATCGATGCCGTCGGCGCCACGGATCACCACCTCCGTGGGCGACTGCGACACGAGCAGGCCCGTCACGCTGCGGCCGTCGTCGAGCAAGGCCGTGTGCGTCTCGTAATTGTGGCTGATCGCCGCCGACGGCGCGAGGATCGACTCGTACAGCGCCACCCGCGAGAGCTTCGCGCCGATGCCGGAGAGGTTCGGCCCCACGGCCTTCCCTTCGCTGCCGACGACGTGGCACTTGGCACAGGTACCGGCACCCGCGAACACGGCCTTGCCGCGATTGGCATCACCGCCCCCCTGCTTCACGAGTTTGTCGATGGTGGGCAGGCTGCCGCCCCCCTTCGGCGTCGGCAGCGGCAGCACGCCCGCGGCCGCCTCCTTCACCT
>JBILVW010000426.1:0-2779 GCA_044370205.1 Pirellulales bacterium
CCTGGCTCGAAAAACTCCGCCGCTCGAAAGAGGCCCTCGAGTGGACCGACGAACGGGTGCAGCAGGGCTGGCGTCTGCAGCACCGCCCCCGAGGCGACGCCTGCCGGATTCTCGATCCCGACGACCACGTGGTGCTGGAGGGCACCCGCGGTGACTGCGAGACGACCTTCGCCGACCTCGAACGGACCGGTCGCGCGCCCCCGGTTCGTGGCCGCACCGTGATTCTCCTGCACGGCCTCGGCGAGGGCCGCGACTCGATGGAGCCGCTCGCCGCCCACCTCCGCACGACACTCGATGCGACCGTGCTGAGCTTCGGCTACGCCAGCGTGAAGGCCGACATCGATGCCCACGGCCGCGCCCTTGACGCGGTCGTCTCGCGGCTGCCCCATGCCGACTCGCTCTCCTTCGTCGGCCACAGCCTCGGCAATCTCGTCGTCCGCCGCTGGATGGCCCTGGCCGCGGCCCGCGACCTCGCCCGCACCCACCGCATGGTGATGCTCGGCCCGCCCAACCAGGGCTCCGACCTCGCCCGCATGGCGCAGAAGGTCTGGGGGCTCGCGACACTCACGGAGGGTGCCTCCCGCGACCTCGTCGTCGATTGGCCGCGGGTCGCTCCGAGCCTCGCCGTGCCGCCGTGCGACTTCGGGATCGTGGCCGGCGGACGCGGCGATGACACGGGCTACAGCTTCCTCCTCGCAGGAGACGACGACGCCGTGGTGCGGGTCGAGGAGACGCGACTGCCGGGGGCGGAAGACTTTCTCGTCGTGCCCGTTCACCACGCCGCCATGATGAAGGACGCCGCCGTCCAGCAGGCAACCGCCACGTTTCTCGAGACGGGTCGGTTTCCGAATCCGCCGACCGCGAGCGGCCCATGACCGCGCCCGCGTCACAGGCGATCCCTGGGGGCCGCGTGGCCGGCATCGATTACGGCCGCCGGCGGATCGGCGTGGCCGTCTGCGATGCCCTGCGGATTCTGGCGAGCCCGTTGTGTGTCCACGAGACCTCGGGGGATCGTGACGCCGACGCCGCCTTCTTCCGCCGGCTCGCGGCCGATGAATCGCTCGTAGGCTTCATCCTCGGCCTGCCGGTGCATGCCGACGGCACCGCGAGCGAGATGAGCGCCGAGGTGGAACGCTTCGGGGCCTGGCTCGGCCGGATCACCGGATTGCCGGTGGCCTTTCACGACGAGCGGTACAGTTCGAAGGAGGCCGCTGGACTGCTCGCCGGCGTGGGACTCACCCGCGGCCGCAAGAAGGAGCGGGCGGATGCGGTGGCGGCGCAGGTGGTACTGGGTTCATGGATGGAGGCGCAGGCCGCGCACGGCGGCGGTGGTCGTCCGGAGCCGCTCGAATGACGGCGACGCGGATTACAAGTTCGCCGGCTTCGGGGCTGCCCACGCCCCGGGAGCCGGACGCTCGCTACGGGCATCCTGCCCTTCGCTCACTCGATGCTGACTGCGCTCCGGCATCCATGCCTACGCTGGTCAGCAACGCCGGCTCCCAGGGCATGGGCAGCCCCTCGTGCCTCCCGGTTTGTGGGTGCGGAACGTGAAGCGTTTTGCGCGGTAGGGAGATGACATGGCGAACCAACATGGTGTGAACGCGACATCAAAAACTCCCCGCCGGGCGCGGCTGGTGGTGGGGTGTGGGTATCTCGGGGAACGGGTGGCGCGGCGGTGGGTGGCGGACGGATCGCGGGTGTATGGGGTGACGCGGCGGGAGTCGCGCGGGGCGGAACTTGCGCGGCTGGGCATCGAGCCCGTCGTCGCCGATGTGACCGATACCGAGGCAAGGGCGTGGCTCGATCGGCTGCCGGCGGTCGATACCGTGTTTTGGGCCGTGGGCTTCGACCGGGCCGCCGGACGGACGCATCGCGACGTGCATGTCGCCGGCCTCGGACGGCTGCTCGATGCGATCGCACGGAATGCGCCGTCCGATCGCATGCCGCGCGTGATCCTCTCCAGTTCGACGGGCGTGTGGGGGGACGAGTCGGGGGGCGAGGTAAACGAGCGCACGCCGCCGAACCCCGGCCGCGAGGCTGGCACGGTGCTCGTGGAGGCGGAGACGCTCCTGCGGAGCCGTCCCGCAGGCCCGGGCGTGGCCCTACGGTTCGCCGGGCTGTACGGCCCCGGCCGCCTGCCACGGATCGACGACCTCCGAACTGGCCGGCCGATCGCCGCCGATCCCGATACCTGGCTCAACCTGATTCATATCGACGACGCTGCGCGGATCGTCTGCGCGGTGGCCGCGGCAGAAGCGACGCAGCCGCTCTACGTCGTTTCGGACGGGCGGCCCGTCCTCCGCCGCGACTGGTACGGCCGGCTGGCAGAACTCACCGGCAGCCCGGCGGCCTCGTGGGATGCAGCGGCTCCGCGGGTCCGGGGCGCCGACAAGCGAGTGAACCCCGCGCTGCTGTTCCGCGATCTCGGGATCATGCTCGACCACCCCGACTCGCTCGCAGCACTCGCGGAGCTCGCGTCTCCAGCATAAAAGCCCCCATGCGCAAGCATGGGGATCGATGCGGCCTCCATCCCGAAGCGGCCCCCGCACAGCAGCGCACCGCATCATCCCCCGGCTCGCGCCTGGGGGCTTATATGGGCAAAGGCCTCGCGTTTGGGGGCTTATATGGGCAAAGGCCTCGCGCCTGGAGGCTTGGATGAGACGGAAGTGTCAACGCCCTACGGCGTCGGCACTGCGGGCCGCAGCACCTCGGCGCTCTGCCGGCCCGGGGCGATGGCGTTCGCCGGCGCCGGCACGGCCATGCCCGGTTTGCCAGTGGC
>JBILVW010000427.1:0-2778 GCA_044370205.1 Pirellulales bacterium
ATCCGACCGCGTCGAGGAATTCCATGCCCGCCAGACCTCCCGTGCCCGTCGTGTCGGCGGCTGTTTCGACGCCGGAGACTGCCGGAGCGTATGCTGAATGTATGAGGATTCGAACAGGAGTGTGGCAGGCTGCGTAGCGGCTCGAGGCATCGTTCGCGTGGAGCGGCTCGGCATGGCACAGGGCGATCGGCTGGAGGTGGAGCGAAGCCTGCTCGGCTCGGCATTCACCTACCTGCACCACGGCATCGACGTGGGCGATGGCACGGTCGTGCACGCGCGGCCCGACGACTTTCGCCGGCCGTTCGGCGGTGGCCGGGTGGTCCGCACGACCTGGGAGGAGTTCGCGGCCGGGCGGGCCGTGCGGGTCGTCACCGAACAACCGGCCGCGTTTGCGGGCCATGACGTCGCGGCCCGGGCGCTCGCCCACGTCGGCCGACCAGGCTACTGTCCCGTCGTCGACAACTGCGAGCACTTCGCCACCTGGTGCGCCACCGGCGTGCGGGCGAGCCGCCAGGTGCAGGCCGTCGCCGACCGGGTGGGGGTCGTGGCAGGGGCGGTGCTGGCCGCCGTCACGGCGCGGTCGCCTGGCCGGGCGGTGCTCCGGTTCGCGGGGGGCTGCGTGGCCGCCGCGGTCATCCGCGGTCGTAGTCCGACAGCGCCCCGGGGTTCCACGACATCCGCAGCGCATTGAGCACGGCCACGAGGTCGATGCCCTCCTGAAGCAGCGCGCCGGCCGCAGGAGGCAGCAGGCCCGCGGCCGCGAAGCCCATCCCGATCAGGCTCGCGGCCATGCCGCCGACGGCGCTCTGCAGGGCGATCGATCGCAGCCGCTCGCCGATGTGAAAAACCTCGTCGACGCGTTCGAGCGCCGAATCCATCACCACCGCCCCGGCCGCCTCGCTCGTCACGTCGCTGGCGGTGCCCATCGCGATGCCGACGGTGGCGGCGGCGAGGGCCGGTGCGTCGTTGATGCCGTCCCCCACGAACACCGTCGGGGCGATGGCTGTCGCCTCCTCGACGAGCTTCAGCTTGCCCTCGGGCTGGATGCCGGCATGCACCTCCGTGATCCCCACCACATCGGCGAGCCACCGGACCTCGCTCTCGCGGTCTCCCGACACGAGCATCACCCGCGTGAGCCGGTGGGCCGGCTTCAGATGATTGACGAACGATCGCCCGTCGGCCCGCGGCGCGTCGCGGAACCGGAGCACCGCCTCGATGGAGCCATCGACGATCACGACGCATTCCAGGCCGCCGGCCGCCGGTGGCAGCCGCTCCGCGGCGGTGGCGTCGCGGGCCGCGAGCTTCTGCCGGCTCGTGATCGCCACCTCGTGCGTCGTGGCGCCGCCATTGAGCCGCTTGACGAGTCCGGTGAGCCCCTGCCCCGGCTTCTCGGCGAGCTGCTCGACTTCAAAGAGCCGGATCGACCGGTCGGCGGCCGCCTGCACGACGGCGGCGGCGAGCGGATGCTTCGAATAGCCCTCCAGGCTCGCGGCCAGGGAAAGCACGTCGGCCTCGGTGAGCTGTCCCATGAGCATGACGTCGGTGAGCGTGGGCGTGCCGTAGGTGAGCGTGCCGGTCTTGTCGAAGATCGCCGTGCGGCAGGTGTCGAGCCGTTCGAGGATGGCCGGGTCACGGATCACGATGCCCCGCTTCGCCGCCAGCGACACCGCGCCGATGATCGCCACCGGGATCGCGATCAACAGCGGGCAGGGCGTGGCCACGACGAGCACGGCCAGGAATCGCACCGGGTCCCCGCTGGTCCACCAGGCCGCGGCGGCAATAGCCACGGCCAGCGGCGTGTAGACCGCGCCGAGCGAATCGGCGAGCCGGCGCATCCGCGGCCGCCGTTCCTCGCTCGTGCGGAGCACGTCCATGATCTTGGCGTAGCGGCTGTCGCCGGCGACGCGGTCGGTGCGGATGTCGAGCGCGGCCTCGCCATTGATCGCGCCGGAGAGCACGGTCGAACCGGGCGCCTTCGCCATCCGATACGGTTCACCCGTCAGATAACTCTCGTCCATGCTTCCGCGGCCCGCCACGACCGTGCCGTCCACGGGGCAGATCTCGTGGGGAAGCACGACGACGAGGTCGCCCACCGCCACCGAGGCGAGCGGCACGTCGCTGAGCCCGGCGGGTGTCTTGCGATGGGCCACCGTGGGCATCCGCCGGGCCAGTGCGTTGAGCACGTCGCCGGCCCGGCTCACCGCCCGCGACTCGAGCGCCTCGCCGCCGGAGAGCATGAGCACGACGAGCACTCCGGCGAGATACTCGCCGAGCAGCACGCTCGTCACGATCGAGATCCCGGCGAGCAGATCCGAGCCGAACGTGCCTGAGAGGAGTTTCGTGGCCAGATCCCAGACGAGCGGCACGCCGCCGAGCAGGAGCATCACGACGAGCGGCAGATCGGCCAGCGTGAGGCTGCGGCCGGGGAACCAGCGTCCCGGATCGATCGGCCCGAGCGACACAGGCACGCTGCCATGGCCCGACCAGGTGAGCACCCCCCAGGCGACAAGCGCCACGACGGCGCCGATCGCGATCAGCTCGTTGATGCCGAGCAGGCGAGGCAATCTAAGTGGGGCGGTGGTAGTCATGAGCGAGGTCGGGGCTTGCGAGCCAACACCGCCGGTCGGGGGCACGTGCTCGCCGCCGGCGGATTTTGACGACGCAAGCTCGAGAGGTGTGGTGTACCAACTCTGGCAGTCAAAATTCACCGGCGGCTGCGCGCGGCCCCCAACCGGCTCCCGTGTGTGTTGGTCGTCGCAGCGTCGTGACTTCTCAGCT
>JBILVW010000072.1:0-10021 GCA_044370205.1 Pirellulales bacterium
GCTTCACCGTGTCGGGCGGCAGCTGGCCGAGCTCACCGTTGGCCAGCGCCGCGCACTTCTTCAGAATGCCGAGCGACCGCTTCACGGCACGCCCCCACTGGAAGCGATCGACACCGATCTTGAAGTTGTCGCGAGACCGCTCCGTCTGAGCGCCCCAGTAGCGGTCGGCAGGCACCTGCACCTCGCCCATGCTGTCGGATTCGGTGCGAAACTTCGGTGCGGCGGTCATGGCGGGGCCTCGGGGTGTTGTGGCGGATCGGGCGAACCCGTTCGGATTGTCTGCGGAATCCGCTGGTGTTCAACGCATCCACGGCAATTTGGCAGTACAACGGGTGCTATTCATCGAAAAGTCCCGTACGGGACAGGACGTTGTCGTGTCTGTCTCTTTATCCCGTACGGTATCATAGCGTTGAGTTCGGAAATTCCTTTCCCGAGCGGGAGCGATGGAGTGGAAGCGACGATCCGTACCGCTGGCGACCTCGGCCAGGTCATTCGCCGGCGCCGCAAAGCCATCGGCCTCACGCAGGCGGGGGTCGCGCAGGTAGCTGGAGTCGGGAACCGCTTCGTGTCGGAGCTGGAGCGCGGCAAGTCGACAGCCGAATTCGGCAAGGTGCTGCGGGTCGTGAGCGTGTTGGGGCTCGATCTGCACGTCGTCGGTCGCCCGGGAGCCACCGTCTCGTGAACGGCCTGCATGTCTGGTGGCGACGGGAATGCGTCGGGTCGCTCGATGCCGACCGCACCGACCGCATGGAGTTTCGCTACGCCGCCCAATGGCTCTTATCCCCACATGCATTCCCGGTGTCGTTGTCCCTGCCACTGCGAGCCGAACCCTACCGCGATGCCGCGCACAGTTTCTTCGCGAACCTGTTACCCGAAGCTGATGTGCGGGCTCGGCTCTGCCAACGGCTGAAGGTCACGCCTGGAAATGACTTCGAACTCCTCCGGCTCATCGGCGGAGAGTGCGCCGGAGCGCTGACGATCGGCTACGAGCCGCCGGGCGATGCCTCTGCAGGCGACAGCTACAGACCGATCGATCCGGAGCAGCTGCGGCTCTGGTCGCAGGCGACGACCCCGGATGTGTTTTCGTCAACCGTCGGCAGGGATGGCGTGCGGCTCTCACTGGCCGGGGCTCAGGACAAACTGCCGATCCGGCTTGACGGTGCTGCCGCGAGCCTGCCCGTGGGGCCGGCGCCAAGCACGCATCTGCTGAAGTTCGGCTCTTCGCATTTCAAGTATTTGCCGGAGAACGAATGCCTGATGGCGATGCTGGCTGTGCGACTTGGGCTGCCGGTTCCGGCGACGGCCATCTGGAGAATCGAGGGCGGCGGAACGATCCTGGTCGTCGAGCGGTACGATCGCCGTCGCGAGGCCGAGACGATTCAGCGTCTTCATCAAGAGGATTTCTGCCAGGCGCTCGGAAGGAGTCCGCTGCGGAAGTACCAGAAGGAGGGAGGGCCGAGGCCTGGGGAAGTGGCGGACATCCTTAGGCTGCACGGCAGCCTGCCCAGTGAGGATCTGCGGCTGCTGATTCGCTGGGGGCTGTTCAACTGGCTGTACGGAAACTGCGACGCCCACGCCAAAAATATCTCGCTACTGTTCGGGCCGGCGCGGGGCACCCGCTTGGCCCCCTTCTACGACCTCGTTTGCACGCGAGTCTACAAGTCTTTGGATCATCACCTCGCGATGAGCCTGGGCGAGCAGTTCGATCCGGGCGCCGTGCTGCAGCGGGATCTCGAGGCCCACGCGCGGGAGCTGCAGGTTGGCTCTCGCATGGTCGCAGACAACGTCGCCGAGCTATTGGCGACCGGCAAGCAGCAGCTGGCGGAGGCGATCGCGGAATTTCGAGCCCGTTACGGAGACTCTCCGATCCTCGAGATGATTCGGCTCCAGGTCGCCCGCAACCTCAAGCGTGCGACGACGCTGCTGCGGTAAGCGCAATCAAATTCGTTCCATCGCCGACTCGCCGGCTTTGGGGCGGCGAGAAGAGCGGCCTACCGCCGCAGGATGCGGAGCGGCGGGGCCGCCGACCGGGCGGCCGGTGGCTGGCCTGCGGGTGCCTCTGCCTGCGTGGTGGCGGCGAGGGCGAGGGCGAACCAGCCTTCGGCGCAGGTGGTCTGCACGGCGCGGGCGTCGGCGAGCTTCGGATGCGCGGCGATCGTGTCGGGAAGGAGCCGCACCGGCCGCTCCTTGGCGAATACCTTGCCGAAGATCGTGCGGAGCGCGATCTCCATGCGGCCCTGGTGGCCGGGGCCACCCACCTGCACCGGGCCCTCGCGTTCGAGCAGCACCTGGGCGCCCGAGCCCGTCGGCCGGTAGGCCACGCGGGCCACGATGTCGTACCAGTTGCGGCGGCCGCTCTCGAGCGCGTCGAGCGCCACCCGCACATGCACGAGGCCGTCGCGGCACTCGATCCGCAGCGGCTCCTGCGCGGCGAAGGCGATGCTCACGTCCTCCGGAAGGTCGTCGGGAATCCGCGGTGGAATCCCGAGCCGCTCGCAGATCAGCGTGATCAATTCCTCGAGGCTCATCTTGCGGCCGGCGAGGCCGAGTCGGTCGGTCGCGTTGTTCACGGCCGACTCGTGCACCTGGAGGCTCAGGAGCGATTCGTCGGGGGCCCGCGGCCGCGGCGTGTGGGCGGCGAGCTGGCCGTCTCCGGCGAGCCGCAGCCGGATCGTGGCCTGTGTGGGGGACGTTTCCAGGGCGATGGGTGTCGGCTCGAGGCCGAGCCCGACCAGTGGCTCCCAGATCCGCTCCCGCACCCGCTCGGCCATCTGGGTGAACTGCGGCTCGGCCTGTGAATCGACCTCGCGGCAGGCGCGGGTGATGATCCGGTCGTTCACCTCGCGGGTGGCGTCGGCATGGCTTTCGTCGTGCTGGGTGCGGGCGATGTTGCGGACGATCGAGCCCATGATCGGCACGCCGTCGAAGCTCGTCTCGATATCGGCCAGCTGCGAGGCGTTGGAGGCGGTGCCGACCGCGGCACCGAAGCCGAGGCCCGCCGCCGAGACCGTGATCGGCTTGCGGACGACGAACGTGGCCGCGCCTCGGGAGTGGATCGCCACCGGCCCGGCCTCCGTCACCGTCCGCGATGCCACTTCGCCGTTGACGAGCAGCTCCAGCCGAATCCGCGATGCATCGGGCACGAATCGCACGTCGGTGGACTGCTCGACCGTGCGGGTGCCCCGCACCTTGCGGCCGAGCACGAAGTCCTGGAGCGGCCCCGTGTTCACGGTGGTTTCTGGCAGAAGCCGCGACACGAAGTCCTGATGGACCGCGACCCGCACGTTCGGCGCGAGGTAGTGGTCGCGGACGGCGCGGGCCAGGCCCTGCGCCGGCGGGTGAGCCGCTGCAGCGAAAATGCCGAGCGAACCCCGCACGCTCATGGCGGTCGAGAGCTGCGGCGCGGATTCGAAGGCCTCGAGCGCGGCGAGAAGTCGTGGCGTCTCGCGGGCCGTGCCACCGCTGGTAAGCGGACTGCTCACGTCGCCGCTCGCCAGGCCCGGCTCCGCTGCCACTGCGGCGGCCGCCCGCCACACCGCCACGCGGCGGGCGACGGCCAGCGCGGCTCGCCGCGTATCGGTGGCGAGCGTTGCATCAGCCGTGCGGTCGGCGACGAGCATGCCCGCCTCCACCGCGTCGCCCACCGGCAGGAGGAGGCCGGCAGCCGCGGGATCGTGCGGCCCTTCCGTGGCGAGCACGGCCTCGAGGTGGCCGCGGGTCGTTCCGCTCCAGGCCGCGACTGCGGCACCTGCCGCGCTGCGGGCAGCTGCGGCGTCGAGCCGGTCAAACTGGTCGTAGAGTCGCGTCGGTCGAGGCCAGGTGCGGTTCGAGGCCGACGGGTCTTCATCGGTGGAGGAAACGGCTGCGTCCGCACCGGCGTCGTCGCGGGCCGCCCGCCGTTCACTCCGCAGGCGATCCAGGAGCCGTCCGTTGCCGACACCACCGTCGCGAACAGGTGACTGGCCGCTCAATCGATCGGCGATCCGGCCGCGGAGGCGGCTGAGTTCCGTGGAGGCGTTCGGCTGGTCCGGCGCATCGGCCCAGTTGACGCTGTCGGGATCGGTCCATTCCGCGCCTGGCAGCGGCGCGGCGCCGGCAGGCTCCGGAGGTGACGGGATCCGAGGTGCCACGGGCAGCGGCGGTTGCCTGGCTGGGGGACGTTGCCGCTGCACGCGGGCGACGAGGGCCTTGAGTGTTTCACTCGGCGGTGGCGGTGCGGCTTCACCGTCCACCTTCACATAGCCACGATCGGCGGTCACGGGTTCAGCAGGCAGGTCGGGGAGTGCCGGAGCGAGGGGCGCGGCCGTGACGGCCGGTGCGGCAAAGTCGGTGGTCGGCGTTGCGGAAGGTGCCGGCAGTTTCACGGGCACCGCCTGGGCGACGAGGAACGACGAAGTCGGTGCGGCGGCATCCTCGAGCGCGAGTCGTTCGGGAGGTGTCGCGGCAATGGCCTCGGCGAACTTCGCCAGATCGCCGACGGGCCGCTTCTCCGGCGCGGCTGCGGCAGAGGGATTTGAGGGCCGCTGAACTGGAGCGGGTGTCGCCGCGACAGCCGACGCCGGCGCATCCAAGCCGAAAAACGGTTCGGTCACCCCGTCTCCCTGGATGGCTGCCGAGACCGCGGCCGCACAGAGCAGCCCGGCCACGAACGAGCCACCGAGAACTCGCAAAGCGCGGGCGTCGTTCATGCCCGTGCGTGCCGCCATGCGTCACCGTCGTTCGGCTGCCGAAATTCGGGCCTGCGGCTCCGCTGCCACCGCCCCCGATACAGGGATCGACAGCCGCGGCCGGAAAAATCGATTCAGCCGGACGAGGCGGCAGAGTTCGCCGCAAGAACCCGTGGTCTAGGCAAGGCGGGCGACATGGGCGAGGCGTGGCTGCTCCAGCATCGCGGTCCAGGCATCGATCACGATGGCGGGAAGCACGTTCCGATCGACGCACACCAGAGCCTCGAGCGTCTGATTCAAGGCCGCGGTCAATTCATCGACGTCGGCCGACTGGCCGGCGATCGCGTGGGCGAGCGCCGGATCGGACGGCCGTTCGCCCGCGGCCATCTGTCGGAGGGCGGCTCGAAAAAACTCCACGGCCGTGTCGAGCACGACCCGCAGTCTCGCTCGGCGGGCCGGCGCCTCCTTGCCCGCAGCATCGACCAGCGCGATCGTCTCGCGTGCCAATTCCACGCCCGGAATAGGACGTCGCGCCAATGATTGCAGCAGCGAGGACCGGAACGCCGCCACCGCCGGATCGAGCATCAGCCGGGCACGCGTGAGACTGCCACCGCAGGCATTCGCCGCCGCGTCGAGACGGGCTGCATCGACGGGCTCGCCAGAGAGCTCACGCGCGAGGATCCCTCTCACGATGCCGGGAGCGAGCGGCGCGAACCGCACGACCTGGCACCGCGACCGGATCGTGGGCAGCTGTCGCTCCACCGCCGTGCCCACGAGAATGATCGCGGCCGACTCCGGCGGCTCCTCGAGCGTCTTGAGCAGTGAATTGGCCGCCTCGTCCAGCAGCAGATCGGCGTCGAGAATGATCGCCGTCTTGCGGACGCCGACCGCGGGTCGGAGCTTGATCCGCCAGCAGAGCCCTTCCCGCATGCGGTTCTCGGGAGGGCCGATGAAGGCGTCGAGCGGGAGGAACGACCGGTCTTCAGGCTTCGCCACCACGTCGATGTCGGGGTTGGTGCCGGCGTCGGCCTGCATGCACGAGCCGCAGCGACCGCAGGGCACGAGATCGCCGCTGGCCGCAGGGCAGGCCAGCGCCTTGGCGAGCGCCCGCGCGAACGTGCTCTTGCCCACGCCGGACGGACCCACGAAGAGATACGAGCCGCTCACGCGGCCACGGGCCGCCGCGGCGGCGAACCGCGCGGCGATCGCGTCGTGGCCTTCGATGCTTTGCCATGCCATGCGTTGCACACCTGTTGCCAGGGACGTCGTCTAGAACGTCGCCGGCTTCGGGGGCGACAGAAGGAATGAGTCCGCCTTCCAAGGCGGAGTGCTCGTCGCGGTGGACCTCGCGGACTCGGTCCAAATGCTCCTCGAGCTTCCGCCGACCCCCTTCGCCTCCCGTTTCCTCAATGGATCGTCTCAGTTCTTGTTATCCCAGTTCGGGAAATTTGCTGGTCACAGCCGCGCGGATTCGGCTGGTGACCTCGTCGCGTGCCGCCGTGGCGTCGATCACGAGGATGCGGTCGGGGCTGGCCGCGGCCTCGGCGAGATAGCCGTTTCGCAGCCGCTGCCGGTAGCTGTCGCCACGATTTTCGAGTTTGTCGAGCGGCCGGTCGAGCCGCCGGGCGGCCGTTTCCAGATCGACGTCGAGCAGCAGCACGAGGTCGGGCATGAGGCCGCCGGTCGCGATGCCGCCTACGCGGCGGATCACGTCGGGGTCGAGGCCGCCGGCGTGCCCCTGATAGACGATGTTGGCCAGCAGGTAGCGGTCGGAGACGACCCACTCGCCGCGGGCGAGCGCCGGCCCCACGACCTCGGCCACGAGCTGGGCCCGCGCGGCCATGTAGAGAAACATCTCGGCCGTCGGAGCCAGCTGCAGATCGTGGCGATCGAGGAGGATCGCCCGCACGGCATCGCCAGCCGGGGTCGAGCCGGGGTCGCGGCAGGTGGTCACCGTGTGGCCCTGCGATGCGAGCCACTCCACGAGCGGCCCGATCTGCGACGACTTGCCCGAGCCATCGATCCCGTCGAGCGCGATGAATCGGGCCGGTGATGCGGGCGTCATGAGATCACCGGGACGCGAGCCGCTGAATGCCGAGCGGGTCGGAGGGATCGAGGGGCTGGATGCGGCCGCAGACTTCGCGGGCCGTCTTCGGCCGTCCGGTGTCGAGCAGGCAGTGCACGAGTCCCTTCGCCGCCTCGTAGAACGGCTTGTTGCCGGCGAGCGAGTAGGGGAGCGGCCGCGGGCTGTTCGCCGCATCGAGTACGCGGCAGCAGAGTTCGTAGGCCCGGCCGAAGTGGCCGCGGGCGAGCTTGGGGTCGTCTTCTTCCAGTGCGATGAGCCCGAGCTGGACGTGACCTTCGAGAAAGTCGGGGCACTCCGAGAGCAGCCAGACGAGCTCGTCGCGGGCGATCTCGATCTCGCCCGCCTCGACCATCGCCTCCACCTCCGCGATGTCTTCCAGCCGTCGTCGGGCACATCGCGACTGGACGAACTCCCACTGCGGTCCACCCGGCAGGTCGCGGGCTTCCACGCGGAGCTTGTCGCGGCCGGATCGGCGGGAGGGGGGCTTCGGCATGGAAAAAGGGCTCGGCGTCCGCGGCTACACTCGCACCGTTGGAACTCACGGAAAACCCGATTGCAAGAGGCGGCAGGTGGGGCGGCAGGAGCCGGCGAGGAAGGTGCGACCACGAACGCGGACGGCGGCGGCCGATCCGCCGGCGATCGCCCGGCCGCTCCTGGCCTGGTATGCCCGGGCGAAGCGCGACCTACCCTGGCGGGGCTCGGCCGATCCCTACCGCGTCTGGGTGAGCGAGATCATGCTCCAGCAGACGCAGGTGGAGCGGGTCCGCGAGTTCTTCATGCGGTTCATGGCGCGGTTTCCCACGGTGCATGAGCTGGCTGCGGCCCGCGAGCACGAGGTGCTCAGACATTGGGAGGGGCTCGGCTACTACCGGCGGGCCCGGCAGCTCCATGCGGCTGCCAAGCGGATCGTCGCGGAGCATGGCGGCGATTTCCCACAGACGGTCGAGGGCCTGATGGCGCTGCCCGGCATCGGCCGCTACACCGCCGGCGCGATCGCCTCGATCGCCTTCGACGTGCCGGCGCCGATCGTGGAGGCCAACTCCCGCCGCGTGTTCGCCCGGCTCGTCGGCCACGCTCGGCCGCTGGGCGGCGCGGCGGGCGACGCGCCGATCTGGGAGGTGGCGGAGCGGCTCGTGCCGCGGCGGAATCCGGGGCGGTTCAACCAGGCCGTGATGGATCTCGGCGCCACGGTCTGCACACCCGAACGTCCGCTCTGTCAGCGGTGCCCGCTCGCGCGCGTATGCCGGGCCCATCGCGAGGGCCGCACAGCCACGATCCCGGCGAAAACGCCGCGGCGTGCGGCGCAGCTCGTCCGCGAGACTGCCCTGATCATCCGCCGCCGCGGCCGCCTGCTTGTCGAGCAACGTGGCCCGGGCGAATGGTGGGAGGGGCTCTGGGATTTTCCACGGGCGGCGGCGACGGGCCGGCCGCGGGGCCGCACGCTCGGCGTCGTCAGCTACACCGTCACCCATCACAAGATCACCTGCACCGTCGTCGAGCAGACCGTGACCGCCGGGGCCGCGCCGGCCTCGAATCGCGGCCGCTGGGTGAGGCCCGGCGACCTGGCGAGCCTCGCCCTGTCGTCGCCAGGGCGGCGGATCGCGAAGCTCGTGGTATCTTCCGGCAACCTGTGAGACTCACCGAGAGGACTTCTTCATGCCGATTGTTCGGAGCCTCGTGGCGGTCGCCGCCGTCGTGTTCTCGGCCTCAGTGTTCGCCGCCGATGCGGCCAAGCCGCTCGAAGTGCTCTACGTCACCGGCGGCTGCTGCCACGACTACGACGGGCAGAAGAAGGTCATCGCCGACGGCATGGCCCAGCGGGCCCGCGTGAAGGTGACGGTCGTCCACGAGGGGGGCGAGAGCACCGACCACAAGGTGTCGATCTACGCGAAGCCCGACTGGGCGAAGGGCTACGACGTCGTCTTCCACAACGAGTGCTTCGCCAACGTGAAGGATCTCGAGTTCGTGAAGGGGATCATCGCCGAGCATAAAAATGGCGTACCGGCCGTGATGATGCACTGCGCGATGCACTGCTATCGCACGGGCACCGAAGACTGGTTCGAGCTGTGCGGGATTCAGTCGCCCGGCCACGGCGCCCACTACGAATACACCGCCAATCTTGTCACGGACCATCCGATCCTGAAGGGCCTGCCGAAGGACTGGCAGCTGCCGAAGGAGGAGCTCTATTACTGCGACAAGCTCTTCCCGACGGCAAAGCCCCTGGCCGAGGCGATGAGTCGCGAGCGGAAGGCCAACCAGACCGTCATCTGGACCAACGACTATCACGGCACCCGCGTCTTCGGCACGACGATCGGTCACTACACCGACACGGTGAAGACGCCGGAGTTTCTCGACCTCGTGACCCGCGGCACGCTCTGGGCGGCGGGCAAGCTCGAGGATGACGGCACGCCCGTGGCCGAGCTCGCGCCCACGCCGGGCGAGAAGGCCGCGGCCGCCGACTGGGCCTCGGGCGTGACGCTGCCGGCGGAGGAGCAGGCGAAGGCCGTGCGGCTCTTCAACGGCCGCGACTTCGAGGGCTGGGAGGGGCACGTCGATCCCTATTGGTCGATCGAGAACGGCGAGATCGTCGGCAGGAACACGGCCGAGAACGCCCCCAAGGTGAGCACCTACCTGCTCACCAAGAAGCCGTATCGCAACCTGCGGCTGCTCTTCGAGGGCAAGCTCGTGACGAGCGAGATGCATTCGGGCGTGGCCATCTGGGGCAGGAAGTTCGACAAGGACGGCGAGGCATCGAGCTACCAGGGACACCTCGTGATGTTTCCGTCGGGCTGGGGGCTCTACGACCTGTTCAGGCGCAACGGCCTGAGCGGCGACCAGCAGGGCCGCGCGAAGCAGGCGGGCCGGCAGCACGACTGGAATCAGATGGAGATCCTCGCCATCGACAGCCGGATCCGGTTCGCCGTGAACGGCCAGGAGGTGCTCGACTGGACCGATTCCAAGCCGGATTTCTGCGGCGAGGGCCCGATCGGCCTGCAGCTGCACTCCAACAAGGTGCCGCAGGAGGTCCGGTTCCGCGGGCTCGTGCTCGTGGAGAACCCGCAGGACGTGCTCGTCACGGCCGCCCCGACGCCGGCGAAGTGAAGGCGGCTGTCGCCGTATAGAAGCCCCCATGCGCGAGCAGGGGGATATTGCGGGCGTCCATCCCGAAGCCGCCCGATTTATCCCCCGGCTTCCGCCTGGGGGCTTGTATGAGAAGGCGATCCCCCGGCTCGCGCCTGGGGGCTTGTATGGGAAGGCGATCCCCCGG
>JBILVW010000428.1:0-2761 GCA_044370205.1 Pirellulales bacterium
GCTCGAGATCGACGCCACACGCGGTGGGTGGATCGTCTCCCTCGCGGCGTCGATCGGCGTGGCGAGCGGCAAATCGGGCAAGGGCACGGCGATGACGTTTTCGCTCGGGTTTGTCATGACCGACTATACGACCAGCGCCCGGCTGAAGAACTTCAGCAGCGTGACGATCGTCGGCGACACGAATGTGATCGCCACCGACGACACAAATCTGGTGATGGTGGGCGGCGCCGTCTCGATGGGAGGCTCGGCGGCATACGGTGTCGGCCTGTCTGTCGGGATCATCGCGAACAAGACGACGGCCAGTATCGACTCGGTGTCGAACTTCAACCACACCGGGGCGGTGGTGGTGAAAGCCAAGTCCGACGCGCTGATCATCGGCGTCACCGCGTCGGTTGGCGTGTCTTCGGATAAGAGTGCTACCAGTAGCGGCGCTGTCAGCGGCGCGTTGGCGGTGAACGTCGTCACCAACTCGCTCACCGCGAGCATCGCGAACCTGACGACGACAACCACGTCGACCGGCGACATCACGGTCTGGGCCGATGATCGTTCCCGCGTCTTCCAGGTGGTCGGCGGCATCGCCGCCGGAAGCAGCGGTGCCGCTGGTGTCGGCATCGGCGCCAACATCATCAGCAATAACGTCGCGGCCACGATCGACAACTCGACGCTGCGTTCGGCGGGGGCGGTGCGGGTCGAGGCGGGCGAGAAGGCGAAGATCGGCGGCGTGGTCGTGGGTGGCGCAGCGGGCGGCTCGGGCACGGCTGGTACAGACTCGACCGTCGGCGGTTCGTTCGGCGTCAACATCATCACCAACAGCATCAAAGCCCAGATCAGCGGCTCCACGCTGACGCGTGCGACAGGCGTGACGGTGATCGCGGTCGACAAGACCACGCTGGTCTCGATAGCGGGCGCCATCGCCGCTGCCAGTTCGGGCAAGGGCGTGGGCGCTTCGCTCAGCGGCAGTCGGGTGAGCAACAGCATCAAGGCGGCCATCGAGGGTTCCAGCATCACGGTCGCGAGCGGGTCGGTGAATGTCCGCGCGACCTCCAAACCGATCCTGGTGGCGGTCGGCTTTGCCGGTGCCGGAAGTTCAAGCGGCACCGGCGGCGCCGGTGCGCTCGTCGTCAACTCGATCGCCAACTCGGTCGATGCCCACATCAGCGGCGGTTCGACGGTCAGTGCCCCTGTCGGCGACGTGAATGTCTCCGCCAGCGAGTCGGCCACGATGGTCGTCGTGGGGCTGGCCATCGCGGGCAGCGCTTCCGGCAAAGCCGGCGGAGCCGTGCTCACCTACAACTACATCGGCACCACCGACGACATCGCCGATCCGAACGCGGTCTCGAAGCTCGACAACGGCGGCGACGACGTCGCGCCGACCGTGACCGTCGCGGGGTCCGAAACCGCCAAGGCGAGCAGTATCGCAGCCTATATCGACGCCTCGAGCGTGACGGCGGGCGGGAAGGTGAACGTGCTGGCCGGATTTGCCGACCCGTCGAAGACCGAGTCCGACAGCCCGGCCCTCGGCGCGACCACGACGATCGCTCCGGGAAATGTGACCGTGACCGGCGATACGATCCTGCTTCCCTCCGATCATGGCTTGAAGACGGGCGAGCGGGTCGTCTACCAGTCGGGCGGCGGGACGGCGATCGGCGGCCTGACGAGCGGCATGGCCTACTACGCGATCGTGGTCGATGCCCGCACCATCAAGCTGGCCAATACGTTTGACGACGCCGTCGCGGCCAAGGCGGTCCCGCTGTCGGGCACCGGCTCAGGAGCGGCCCAGAGCATCACCGCAGTCGATGGCACCAGGGTCGCCGGCTTCAACGCGACGGATAAGTCGGTCAAGGACAACCAGCTCACCTTCCCGAAGGAGCACGGCTTCACCGACGGCGAGCGGGTCGTCTACGACGACGCCGGCGGCCAGACCATTGCCGGGCTCGTCTCCGGCAAGGCCTATTACGTGAAGGTGATCGACTCCAAGACGATCGAACTGTCGAACACGGCCGGCGGCACGACGCGGCCGCTGGAGACGTTCGGCCTCGACGGGCTCAACGGGGGCAACCAGACGTTCACGCCGCTGGCCACGACGGCGATCACGTTCACGGCATCGGCCACCACGGTAACGAGGACACAGGCCACCGCCGACCAGATCCGCTACGCAAGCCCCCACAAGCTGAGCACCGGCGACGCGGTGGTCTACCGCGCCGGAAGCGGTGCCGCGATCGGCGGGCTGGTCGAGGGGGAGACCTACTACGTGATCGTCGTCGATCCGACGAGCATCAAGCTGGCCGCCACGCTCTCCGACGCCACCAGCACCGAGGCCCCGCGGCCGATCATGATCACCTCCACCGGCAATGCGGCCCAGGGCCTGCAGCCGTGGGTGCGGACGTTCGACGTGGGCGGCGTGCCGCTCGACCTGAGGGCGGCCGCCGGCGAGCCGATCATGGCCGGGCATCTCGTCAATGTCACGTTTGCCGGCGGCGGCGGAACGAAATCAAGCGGTGCCGGAGCGATCTCGCTCAACTTTGTGCGGATGGTCGTCGATGCCCACATTTCCAATACGGGATCCGGTCAGGTGACCGCCGGGGGCGACGTGGTCGTCGCGGCAAGCGACGTCTCCCGGATCACCTCCGTGACCGGTGCCGTCGGGGTCTCGTTTGGTTCGGGATCCGCGGGCTCGCTCACGATCGGTGTCAACGACATCCGCAATATCGTGGTCGCCGGGATCGATGCTGCGAAGGTGGCCTCGACCGCGGGCAGCGTC
>JBILVW010000429.1:0-2750 GCA_044370205.1 Pirellulales bacterium
CCCCTCGTCGGCCGCCTCGTTGATGAACAGCCCGTGCACGAGGTCGCCGAGCAGCCGGGAGCGGATCACGTCGCGGACGGCGTCGGCCAGCGGGTTGTAGCGTTCGACGAGGTTCGCCACGCAGCAGCGGCCCTCGCGTTTCGCGATCACCGCCAGGGTCTCCGCATCGGTCACGGTCGTGGCCAGCGGCTTCTCCACGAGCACGTGCTTGCCGGCCTCGAGTGCCATGCGGGCCTGCCGAAAGTGCATGGACGGCGGCGTCGCGATGTAGACGAGATCGACTTCAGGAGCGACGAGCAGGGCGTCGGCCGCGAGCACGCCGGCCTCGAGTTCGGCCGCGGCCCGCTGCGCCGCGGCGGGATCGATGTCGGCCACGGCCTGAATCGCCACGCCGGGCAGCTGGCGATACCGGGCCATCGAGAAGCGGGCGAACGCCCCGCAGCCCACGAGTCCGACGCGGAGCGTCGTCGGGTTCACCGCGGTCGAGCAGGACTGGCCGGGAGAAACGGATGCATCGGCACGGGCGGCGACGGCGGACATGAAACGCTCCTGTGGAGGAACGCTTCCCTGCGGCCTTTCATGATAGGCGCGGCGAAGTGTCTGGCGTGGTTTCTTGGGCCGCGGCCCGGGCTCGCTGCGGCGAATGGTAGACTCCGTCGCCACCCGCGGATCCTGCCCATGACGACCACCGCCGTCTACGACACGAAGCCCTACGATCGCGACTACCTGGCTGCCGCGGCCGACGGCGCACCGCTGCGGATGGTGTTTCACGACTTCCGCCTCACGCTCGACACCGCCCGCGTGGCCGAGGGGGCGACTGCCGTCTGTGCCTTCGTCAACGATCGGCTCGACCGCGACTGCCTGCAGGCCCTGGCGGCCTGTGGCGTGCGGCATATCGCGATGCGGTGCGCGGGCTTCAACAACGTCGATCTTGCCGCGGCCCGCGAGTTCGGCCTCGCCGTCACCCGCGTGCCCGCCTACTCACCCTACGCCGTCGCCGAGCACACGGTGGCCCTCGTCCTGGCGCTCAACCGCCGCATCCATCGGGCCTTCAACCGCGTCCGTGAGCAGAATTTCTCGCTGGCGGGGCTCGTGGGCTTCGACCTCCACGGCAAGACCTGCGGCATCATCGGCACGGGCAGGATCGGCCGGGTGGCCGCGGAGATCTTCAAGGGCTTCGGAATGCGGGTGGTGGCCTACGACCCCACGCCGGAGCCGGCGTGGGCTGAGGCCCACGGCATCGAATACCTGTCGTTCGACGAGGTACTCGCGGCCAGCGACATCCTCTCGCTCCACCTGCCGCTCACGCCCCAGACCCATCATCTGCTCGACGCCGACACGGTGGCCCGACTCAAGCCCGGTGCGATGCTCGTCAACACGAGTCGCGGGAAGCTGATCGACACCACGGCAGTGATCGACGCCCTCAAGCGGGGCCACCTCGGCGGCCTCGCGATCGACGTCTACGAGGAGGAAGAGGGGCTCTTCTTCGAGGATCTTTCCGGACAGGTGCTGCAGGACGACGAGTTCTCGCGGCTGCTCGTGTTCCCCAACGTGCTGGTCACGGCCCACCAGGCGTTCCTCACCCGCGAGGCGCTGGGCGAGATCGCCCGGGTGACCGTGGAAAACCTCGTGCGGGGCAGCCGCGGCGAGCCCTTTCTGCCCGGCACGGTGCTCACGTAGCGTTTTTTTGACGACCAATACAAGCCCCCATGCGCAAGCAGGGGGATCAAAACGGTCGTTACACCGCAAACCGCAGGCAATGCCAGTCGCCGGCCATCGTCTGCACCGGTTCCAATCCCATCGCGAGCCCCAGCTCCTCGGCATACCGGCGGGCCACGGCCGGCACGTCATCGGCCAGCAGGCCAGAGAGGATCAGGCAGCCCGCTGGGCGACCGACAGCATGCCGCTGCAGCCGACGGCACACGTCGGCCGCGTGCGCGAGCAGCACGTCGGCCACGATGTTGGCGAAGATGAGCGAGCAGGGCTCCGCGATGCCTGCCAGGTCGCATGCCACCGTGAGCCGATTTCCCACACCATTGCGGTCAGCATTGGACCGGATCGCGGCGTGCACGAGCGGGTCGATCTCGACGGCATCCACGTGGCCCGCGCCCCGCACGGCGGCGGCGATGCCGAGGATGCCCGATCCCGCGCCGAAGTCGAGCACGCGGTCCACACTCCCTCCCTGAGCCTGCCAGGCGGCGAGAGCCGCAAGACAGAGCTGCGTCGTCTCGTGCAGGCCGGTGCCGAAGCCGATGCCAGGCTCGATGAAGAGCCTCGTGCCTGCCGGGCCGGTCTCAGCCGCGCCGGGCTCCCAGGCAGGCAGGATCGCGCCGAAACCGGCCACGTCGATGTGCGTAAAGTGCTCCCGCCAGTCATCCGCATCGGCGACGATCGGCCGCACGGCCACGACACCACAGCCACCCATCTTCTCCAGCTCTGCCGCAGCCGCCCGAGCTGCGGGCTCATCCACGAAGAGGAGCGTATACGTCGCACCGCCGCGGCTGGCCACCCAGTCTCGGTCGGCTGGAGCGGCGGCGGCATCGAGCACGCGCACCGATCGCGTGAGTCCAAGCTCGACCGCCTCGGCGACGTCCACGGCCCCTTCGTCGATCCCGACCAGGCCGTCATCACCAAACCGCTCCCATGCCCACTCGCACCACGCGGCCCGATCCGAGACTTCTCCAGTAGGCAGCTTCACGGCTGGCTGCACGGAGAGATCGATGGCCCAGATGACTGGTTCGTCACTCACG
>JBILVW010000432.1:0-2744 GCA_044370205.1 Pirellulales bacterium
TCTGGGAGCAGGGTCTCTCGGCCCTGCGGGCCGGCACGCTCGATCCAGCCGACCTCGTCAAGCAGGTGCACGAGGCCGAGGCGAAAGACTCGCCGCCGACCACCCGCACCCGCGGCGCCGCCCTGCTCGCCATGTGGCAATCGCTCTAAAAGGGGGCGCTCACTCACAAGCCCCCGGCGGAAGCCGGTGGGATGACGCGTTGCGATCACGACCGGCGCGTTGGATCAAATACCCGCCCGGTGATGGCTCGCGTCACCCCGCTCGCTTCCGCGAGGGGCTTCCGGGGACGAAAAGAGCTGCGTCCCGTTTTTCCTGCGTCGATGGCATTGACACGTTTGCATTTTGCAATTACCTTGAAGGCGTCGCCCGGGGCGTGCCGATGCATATTATTGCCCGACCCTCGATCGCAGCAGCCGGAGAGCGATATTCTACGGCTCGCCCTTGGCTCGCTACCTGGTGGAGGGTGGCGAGTAAGTCGCGGTGGACGCGACTGGCCGATGTGCGTCTCGCGTATCGCGATGCAGACGAAGTCGGGCAGTGCTTGGTCTTCAATGCCTGCGGAAACACTTTTCGCCTGGTGTGTCGCGTGACTTACGCCAATCGATGGACGGACGGGACGTTGCTGGTAAAGCACTTTCTCACCCATTCCGAATACGACAAAAACAAGTGGTGCAAAGATTGCATCCCGCCGGAGTGCAACGCATGAGCACGGCCACCGAGTATCGCGACTTGCTCGTCGAATTCGCCCCGCATCCGATTCGCTCGGACGCTGATTATCGACGTACCGTGGCGCAACTTGAGCGGATCATGGAGGCCCGCCCCAGCGCGGCCCGAAGCCAGCTCATCGAGGTTTTCGCGACACTCATCGAACGCTATGAGTCGCGTGACTATCCGACGCCCGAGCAGTGTCCGGCCGATGTGTTGAAGAACCTGCTCAAGGCGAGGGGTGTCACACCGGCCGATCTCGCCAAAGCGACCGGGATTCCGCCTTCGACGATCAGCAACGTCGTGGCCCGCCGACGGGGCATCAGCAAGGCCAACGCTGTCGTTCTGGGAGCCTATTTCGGGGTCTCGGCCTCGGTGTTTCTGGATTCGTGAGAAAAGGAAACGCGTCCCCCAAAGCCCCCGGTGGAAGCCGGTGGGATGACGCGTGGCGATTACGCGCGGGGGGGGTGGGGCAAATGCCCGAATGGGGATGGCTCGCGTCATCCCGCTCGCTTCCGCGAGGGGCTTTTGGGGATGGGTCCGCGGGCTTCCGCCCGGGGCTTCGTGATGCCGAGTGTTCCGGGAATTGATGAGTGCCCGTACACTCGTCGTTCCGAAACGATCGAGATCGTCTCTTTTCCCCTGTAGGATCGACTCATGGCCGACAGTTCGCCTCAGACGCGTTTTGAATCCCTGAAGCTCACGCTGCCCCCCGCGCCCAAGCCCGTGGGCGTCTACAAGCCGGCCCTCATCGTGGGCCAGCACCTCTACGTGTCGGGACATGGCCCGCTGCTCCCCGACAACACGCTCATGCGGGGCCGCGTGGGCCGCGACCTCGATGCCGACGGCGGCAAGAAGGCCGCCCGGCAGGTGGGCCTCACGATGCTCGCCACGCTCCTCGCCACGCTCGGCAGCCTCGACAAGATCAAGCGGGTGATCAAGGTGCTCGGCATGGTCAACTGCACCGGCGATTTCGAAAAGCACCCCTATGTGATCAACGGCGCGAGTGAACTCTTCGCCGAAATCTGGGGCACCGAGCATGGCGTCGGCGTGCGGAGCGCCGTCGGCATGGGCTCGCTCCCCGACGACATCCCCGTGGAGATCGAAGCCCTCTTCGAGCTGGCCTGACCATGAAGCGACTCAGCAAGGACGACATCACCGCGGCGCTCGCCCGGCAACAGGCCCTGCCGCTCTTCAACTGCGGCGACGTGACGACCGGGGTGCAGGTGCTCGAGGCACTCCATGCCGGCGGCATCCGGTTCGTCGAGTTCACCAACCGCGCGGCGGGGGCCCTCGACGTGTTTCGCGGCCTCGTGGCGGAGGCCGCGCAGAAGCTGCCCGACATGGTGCTCGGCGCCGGCACGATCATCGACGCAGCGCAGGCGCGGGCGTTTCACGAGGCCGGAGCCGCGTTTCTCGTGGCGCCGAACCTCGATGAGGAGGTCGGGGCCTATTGCGGCCAGCACGACCTCTTCTGGTGCCCCGGCACCGGCACCGTCACGGAGATGATCCGGGCCCACCGGCTCGGCGCCGCCGTGATCAAGGTGTTTCCGGCCGACACGCTCGGCGGGCCGGCCTTCATCAAGGGCGTGCGCGGACCGTGCGGCTGGCTCAAGCTCATGCCCTCCGGCGGCGTGACGCTCGACGAGGCCAACCTGAAGGCCTGGTTCGCCGCAGGCGTGCACTGCGTGGGTATGGGATCGCATCTCGTCGATGCGAAGACGCTCGCCGAGGGGCGGTTTGCCGACCTCGCCGACCGGGCGCGGCGGCTCACCGCGATCCTCGCCACGGTGTAGCCCATGCTGCCGCTCGTCGTCATCGCCGTCGCGATCGTCGCCCTCGTGCTGCTCGTGGCCTTGGCGAAAATGCATCCGTTCCTGGCCTTCATCCTCGTCTCGGCCGGGGCGGCCCTCGCGCTCGGCATGCCGGTGGCCGACGTGCCGGCCGCCGTGCGGAAGGGGATCGGCGACATCCTGGGGTCGCTCGCGATCGTGATCGTCACCGGGGCGATGCTCGGCAAGCTCGTGGTCGAGAGCGGG
>JBILVW010000433.1:0-2738 GCA_044370205.1 Pirellulales bacterium
GAGACTTTGATGGCGTGACAGACGCCCCAAATATGCCCCCGGCCCCGGCCGACCGCGACGCCGATGATTACTTCGAGGTCCTTGAGGCCATGTACAATCGAGCCGGCGACGCAGCTGGCGGTACTCTGAAGGCAACCTACACGGCTGCGTTGTCATCGCTGACGATCTGGCTCAATGGGCAACAGACGTACAATCGAGATACATCGGAGTTTGACGACAACAAACAGGTTGGCGCAGTTGACAGCCTCCAGTTGCAGTCGCACTGGGGCAGCGGCGTCAGGTTCAAGAACATCAGGATTTCCAATTGATTCCGTGCCTGGGAGATCAACCATGACAACGTGGCGCATGCCTGCTGGGCGAATGGCAATGTTGTGGGCAATGTGGCTTGCGGCGACCGTCGGCCTGGCCGAAGACCCCGCGACACCGCCACATGCCGCCCCCTCGAAGATCGGGCCTGGCATGAACGCCGTCGGCCGCAACCTGCGGGACCAGCAGTTCTGGGAGGTGGATCTCTCCGGCGCTGACTTCAGTGATGCCGACCTCACGAACGTTACTTTCGAAGGCTGCAACCTCCAAAACGTCCGCTTTTGCCGTGCACGGCTGACTGGCACATGGATCGAAGATTGTGACACCACCGGTGCCGACTTCGCCGGTGCCGTCATCGGCTCTGTGCGGGTAGGAGCCCTTGAGATCGAGCCCGAGCAACTGAAGGCCACGAAGACCTACGCGATCAGGCACAGGGACGTGCCCTGGAAAAATATTTTGATCCCCGGAGGCGATTACGACTTTCGGAACCTTTGTTTTTACGACTGCTCCTTCCGGGGCAGTTTCGAGAAAACCGATTTTACCGGGGCCTATCTCGTTAACGTCAAATTTAATGAAGGCATGCCCACGTTCGACCAGCTCGCCTCAACGGAGAACTATCGATACCACAAAGGATTCCGGGGGTTCCATGGCATTGTCGGTCCGGCCGATTTCACCGGCATTCGCTTCTTCGATTCGAGCCTCTATTTCCGTGACGACGTGGTGCTGGAAAACACCCGTTTCGAAGGTGCCTGTAGCCTCAGAGGCAAGGTCCGCGCAGACCAGATCCGGGCGACCTACAACTACCGTCACGGAGACCTGTCGCGGCTGACGCTGTTCGAGCAGAAGGTCGGAG
Source organism: Pirellulales bacterium (assembly GCA_044370205.1). GTDB lineage: Bacteria > Planctomycetota > Planctomycetia > Pirellulales > UBA1268 > QWPN01. The sequence continues at coordinate 1,160 of JBILVW010000433.1, forward strand.
ACATTGACTGGTCGGGCCTCGACCTGTCCGCCCAAAATCTCACGGACGTGAATTTTCGGGGCTCGTTCGCCGGCGTTAAGTTCGACGACGCCGTCATCTCCGGCGCCAAGCTCGGCGACGCGAGGGGGCTTACGGCCGACCAGATTCGCACGACGTGGAACTTCAAGCATGGCCGGATGGCCGATATCGAACTGCCGCCGGCGGTGGCGCGGGAACTTGGGCTGGAGCCGAATAAGTAGCCACGGAATTGACGTCCAGCGTATCGTCATGGGATCGTCGGGGGGATCATCCGGGACGGCATCCAAGGTGATTCGCCCGGGCCTCTTCCACCTGTTTCCGCCCCCACGCAGATCGTCACCGGCAGCCCGGACCTTCTCTCCGGCCGCGTGGCCGACCCCGCCGGCGATCGCGTCGATGCGATCCACGTCTACCGCGACCTCGACGGCAACGGCGTCCTCGATCCCGGCAGCGACGGGCTGCTCCACGCCGACACCACGCCCGCCGACGGATACGCCTTCCATGCCGGGTCGCTCCCCAGCGGTAGGCATGTGCTGTACGTGGCCGCGATGAAGGACGGCGCGCTGGCGGGCAGCATCACCACCACGCTCGTGGCGGCACGGTGGTGGAGCGTCTCGATCGGCAGCCGCATCCACGGCGAGGCGGGGTTCGAGACCACTGGCGATCTGCAGGCCGATCCCACCCCCATCGAGCTCGCCCCGGGGCCCGGCGGCGGCACCTGGAAAGACGCGGTCAGGAGCCGGGTGTCAGGCACGCTGACCACCACGAACCCCGGCTCGCAGGAGTCGCACGACTACGGGTTTCCGGAGCCGGGCAGCGATTACACGGTGCCTGCACCGGGAAGTGCGTTCGCGATCGGCACGGCCCGGGAGCTGCGGGCGGCATTCGGCCAGCGGCATAACATCGCCGTGGCCGCCGACACCCGGCTGATCGTGCTCGAGGATCTCGTCACGTTCAAGAGCGCCGTCAACGACAACGATTACGACGACCAATATTTCGTCGTCACCCTGACGCCGGTGCTGGTGGATCTCGACGTGGACAGCGACAACACGGGCAACCTCGACCGCACGCCTCACGAGGACGACATCGAGGAGGCCACGGATGCAAACGGCGCGATCGTGCGGCCCGGCGTGATCGTGCCGGTGGGGCCAGAGCGCACGAAGATGATCGCGGAGGTGCCGGCGGGGATGACGGCCACGCTGGGGTTCGATCCCGCTGCGGCAAAGAAAGTAAAGGTCTTCTCGCCATCGGGTGCCGTTGCGCTCGACACCGCCACGCTCTCGACGACGGTCGTCGGAGGCGAGCCGCAGACCTTCTGGATCGAGGCCTTCGCCCCGAGCGCGAGCATAGCCGACATCGCCTTCACGCTCACAGTCACTGGCACCGGCGTACAGGATTCGATCACGATGACCAGCATTGAGGTGCTCGTCGATCGCATCAACTTCAAGGGCGACGGCAATATCGACATCCGGATCGAAAAGACGACCGACATCGGCAACGGCGGCCTCCCGGGCTACGCCGCGACCGAGGACGTCGAGTGGATCCGCAACACCCGGGAGAA
>JBILVW010000434.1:0-2735 GCA_044370205.1 Pirellulales bacterium
GATCTTCGCGGCGGCCTTCACGCCGATTCCCTACAAGGTGTTCACGATCGCCGCGGGCGTGTTCTCCGTGCCGCTCACGACGCTCATCGTCGCCTCGGTCCTCGGCCGCAGCGGACGATTCTTCCTCGTGGCCACGGTGATGTATTTCTGCGGCGCGACGGCGAAGAAGTTCATCGACCGCTACCTCGAGCTCGTCACGCTCGTCCTCGGCGCCGCCGTGATCGCCGGCTTCTTCGCGATCAAGTGGCTGATGTGAGGCCAGCCAGCTCGCAGAGCGTGGCCGTGGCCACCGCCTCCGGGCAGCTCCACACGAGGAAGAAAAGCGACTCTCGCACGAGCCGCTCGACGGGATGTCCGCGGACGAAGCCGGCCCCCTTCGTGGCGGTGAGCGCCGCCTGTGCGGCTCTCACGACGAGGCCATTCGCGTCGGTCCGGAGCCGGTCGCGAGCCGCCGCATCAGTGCCTGAGGCGGCCGCGATCGCAAGCTGAACCGCAACCGAGTCGGCCTCCTCGCCGAGCCCGGCCGCGATCGGCACCAGCTGCGGTCTTCGCTCGGTCTCGCGCTGCAACACGGCGACCGCGGCCCGCGTCGCGCCCAACGCCACGGCCGTGGTGGCGAGGCCGCCGGTTCGCGGCCCACCCGCCGGCGGCTCGATCGCGGCGAGCGGCCGCACGCCCCGAAACCGCACCACACTCGTGCGGCTGCCGGAGAGCGCGAGCATCTCGAGCGGAGGCTCGATCTCGAGGCCTGCGGCGTCGGTCGGCACGGCGAAGAACAGCTGTCCGCCGTCGGCGGTGGCGGCCCCTGTCACGATCGTGTCGCTCGAATCAGCGCCCGTCACCCACGGGCAGAGTCCGTCGAGCCTCCACGAGCCGTCGGCCTGGGGGGTGGCCGTGAGCACGGGTGCGCCGACATGCTGCCGGCTCGTCGTGAGTTGCGAGATGCCGACGGTCGTGAGCGTGTCGCCGCGGGCGAGCGACGGCAGCAGCGCTGTGCGAAGTTCCGCCGGTCCCCCGGTGATCACCCGTACGGCGCTCGCCCATTGCGTCAGCGCGAGCGCCGTCGTGAGGCACCGCTCCGCGATCGCCGTGATCACGAGGAGGATCGCAGACTCACCGGCTCCGGTGCCGCCGCTCTCCACCGGCACAAACCCTGCCAGCACACCGTGCCGCGCGAGCGCCGCAAAGGCCCCGCTCCGCCACGGCCCCTCGGCAGCCGTCCGCTCCGCCAGCTCGGCGAGCCGAGAGCACACCAGCTCGAGTGCGGCGGAATCGGGTTCCAGGCAGCCACGTGTGAACATCCCCCAAGTATGCACGACGGTGAGACTCGCGCACGGCCGCAGACCCCCGGCTTGCGCCTGGGGGCTTGTATGAATCAAAACGGCGAGGCTCGCGAGGGGTTGCCCGTGCCCTCGAGCCGGCGTTGCTGGCAAGCGAAGCCAGGATGGCGAGAGCGCAGCCAGCATCGAGTGAGCGAAGGGCATGGATGCCCGGAGCGAACGTCCGGGCGAGAGGGCACGGGCAACCCCGAGCCCCGCACGGCCGCAGATCCCCCGGCTTGCGCCCGGGGGCTTTTACAGAGAGGCAGCGGCGATCATGGGGATCACGGGGGGTCGATCCTGGAATCCGTCCATGTATACTCGCGACACTTCTGGCAGGCGTCCCTCCCACCTCCATCTCCCGTCCGGAGCTCCCACCATGAGCCATGCAGAAGACACCGTCCTTCGTGCGCCCGCTGCCTCGAAGGAGGCCCCCAACGGGGCACCTGTTCTTCCGGCCCCGCTGCCGCCTCCGCGGCTCGACGAGCTGTCGCCGCAGAACCTCTACGACAAGTGCATGGCGCTGGCCCGCAACCTGTGGTGGAGCTGGCACCCGGAAGTGACGAACATGTTCCGGGAGCTCGACCCGATCCGGTGGCGGCAGCTCGACCACAATCCGATCGCGCTGCTGGCCGAGTTCACTCCCGAGCGGCTGGAGGCCCGGGCGGCCGAGCTCGTGCTCTACAGCCGAATCAACCAGGCCTACCGGCGGCTCAAGGAATACCTGGCGGCGGAATCGACCTGGAGCGACATCAACGCGGGCGTGCTTGGCTCGAAGCCGGTCGTCTACTTCTCGGCGGAGTTCGGCATTCATGAGTCGGTGCCGATCTACTCGGGCGGCCTCGGCGTGCTCGCAGGCGACCACATCAAGAGCGCCAGCGGTCTCGGGATCCCGCTGATCGCGGTGGGTCTGTTCTACGATCAGGGCTACTTCCGCCAGCAGCTCGACATCGACGGCTATCAGCACGAGGAGTATCTGCCCAACCGGGTCGAATCGCTCCCGATCGAGCCGGCCCTCGGCGCCGACGGCCAGCAGATCGTGGTAAAGATCGATACGCGGACGAACGCCCTCCATGCCAAGGTGTGGAAGATGGCGGTGGGCCGCGTGAGCCTCTACCTGCTCGACTCCGACGTGGAGGGCAACTCTCCCGAGGATCGCGAGCTGACGAGCCGGCTCTACGGCGGCGACACCCGCACGCGGATCCGGCAGGAGCTGATCCTGGGCGTCGGCGGCGTGCGTGCGATCCGGGCGCTGGGCATCGTGCCGGGCGTCTACCATCTCAACGAGGGCCATTCGGCGTTCGCCACGCTGGAGGCGGTGCGGGGCCGGATGGATCGCGACGGCTATGCCTTCGACGACGCCGTCCGCAAGATCGCCCGGCAGACGGTGTTCACGACCCACACGCCGGTGCCGGC
>JBILVW010000073.1:0-9905 GCA_044370205.1 Pirellulales bacterium
GCGAACACGGCCTTGCCGCGATTGGCATCACCGCCCCCCTGCTTCACGAGTTTGTCGATGGTGGGCAGGCTGCCGCCCCCCTTCGGCGTCGGCAGCGGCAGCACGCCCGCGGCCGCCTCCTTCACCTGCGGCCAGGGACACATCGCGATCGCTGCGGCCGCGGCCTGCGGCAATGCCCCGGTGAGCCCACCCTCTTTTGCAAGGGCCACCAGCCGCTCCGCGCCCCGCTGGCTCCGACCGAGGGCGAGCACCGCTGCCGACTTGATCTCGGGCCGCACCTCGGCCTGCGGCAGCAGCCCTTCGAGAAACGTGATCGCCGGCGGCGTGCCGGCAATGCCGACCGCTGTCAGCAGACGGGCGGCCGTCGGCGGATCGGCATCGACCACGGCCGTTCGCATCGCTGTGGTCTGGCCGAGCATGAGGGCCGTGCGGGCGGATGCCGAGGCAAGCTGCTCCGACGTGGCCGGCTCGCGGGCGAGCGCGACCAGTTCGGCACCGCGCGACTCGAGCCTGAACCGACCGACGAGCTCCACGAAGGCCGGCGTGCCGACGACGTACCCCGCGGCCTCATCGATGCGTTTCGCGAGGGCAGGATCGGCCGCGTCACGGCCGTCGAGCCGCCCCACGAGTTCCGGCAGGATCACGCGGAGCTTTTCGTCGGCCGCCGCAAACCGCGGCAGGCATTCACGAACTGCCGCAGCCATCGCGGCCTGATCCTGAAAGTCGAGCCCGCGGACAAGCGCGAGTGACTCACTCGTGGAGACCGTCGCATCAGCGATCAGCTCGCAGAGCATCCGCGGCGTGACGGTCGCCCGGCTCCGCCACACGATCTCGCGGCCTGCCGGCGTCTTCCAGCCGTCACCCACCTTCACCAGCCAGGCAGCAAGGCGGCCGTCCCAGTGGCCGGACGAGCCGAAGCCCGTCACCGCATCGGCACCGATGCCGAGGGCCTCGAGCTCCCAGCGGTCGCCTGCCTTGTGTGCCGCCGCCAGAGAGGCCCAGGCGTGATCCGCCCGCTCGCCGGCGAGGCCCCGAAGGGCGATGGCCAGTTCCCGACGCACCTGCGGCGACGAGTCACCGCCGAGCTTCTCGACGAGCCCGATGACATCGCCTTGGGCCAGCCGGCACATCCGCACCGCGACGCACCGCAGGCTTTCGTCGCCGTCTCCGGCCAGTCGCCCGATCCATTCGCCCGACCGGCCAGGCAGCATCCCGGCCGCCCAGGCGAGACGGGCTTTGAGCCGTGATTCGGCAGCGGCACCGAACGCCTTCACCAGTTCTGCAGCCGCGGCATCCGGCTCCTTGGCCAGCCGCTCGAGGGCCGCGGCCCGGGTCGAGCCGTTCGGGCTGGAGAGCGCCGCCACCGCCCCGCCAATCGTGGCCAGATCGACCGCCGGCACGCTCCATTTCGAGCCCGCAGGCGCGATCCGGTACAGCCGCCCCTTCTCCGTGTCGCCCATGCCGTGGCCGCCGACGCCAGGGTCGTACCAGTCGGCCACGATCAGCGAGCCGTCCGGGGCCACGCAGACGTCGCTCGGCCGGAACCAGCGATCGGCCGAACCGTCGGCGAGCGTTTCCGACTCGGCGGCGTAGCCACCGCCATCCTTCTTCACCTGATAGGCCCGCACCACGTTGGGCCCCGCGTCGCAGTGGATGAGCGAACCGCGAAACCGCTCCGGCAGCAGCCCGCCCTCATACACGCAGATGCCCGTGGGCGAGCCGCCCCCCGTCAGCAGCAGGTTGGGCATGACGCCCGGGTCGTTCTGATGCCAGTGCCGCTGCGGCACCTCGGACTCGAGGTTCGTCCGTGCTGCCTGCCAGCCGGCGCCGGTCCGCTCGTCGACGTAGCCATAGTTGCCGTAGTCGAGCACGGCGTTGATCCGCACGCCGCGATTGCCGTCGTCGTCGTTGTCGCTCTGCCACAAACTGCCGAACGCATCGACCGCCAGTTCGTAGTTGTTGCGGAAGTTGTGGCCGAGCACCTCGAAGTCGGTGCCGTCGGGCTTGCAGCGAAACGCCATGCCCTGCCGGTAGGGCTTGCCGGAGTCGTTGACGACGTTGCCGAAGCGGTCGGTGACCGGCTTGCCGTCCTTGTCGTGCACGGCCTTGCCGGTGTTGCCGAAGTTGAAGTACCAGCGGCCGTCGGGGCCGACCACGAAGGCATGAACGGAGTGGTCGTGCTGCGGGATGCCCGTCTTCGTGAACAGCGACTCGCGGCGGTCGGCCTTCAGGTCGCCGTCGTCGTCGTGAAACACGAACACGTCGGGGGCACACGAGACGATCACCTTGCGTCCCGCCCCCTCACCGATCACGCAGATGCCGAGGGCGGAGTCGACGTCGCGGCCCTGGTGAAAGACGGTCTGCTTGTCGGAGGCGCCGTCGCCGTCGGTGTCTTCGAGCACGAGGATCCGATCCCCCTCGGGCCGCGTGTTCTTCTTGCCACGGTAGTTGAGCACCTCGCACACCCAGATCCGGCCGCGGGAATCGACGTCGATGTCGGAGGGGCTGGAGAGGAGAGGCTCCTTGGCGACGAGCGTGGCCGTCAGGCCTTCGGGCAGCTTCAGCGGGGATTCAGCCGTGGCGGCGATGGGAGCGGCGGAAAGAAGCAGGCAGATCACCAACCGGAGAAAACGCATGGCGGGGAAACTCCTGGGGAAGCCTTTTATGGTAGCCGAAGCGGCAGACGAGGCGACGTCCATCATCCCCCGGCTTGCGCCTGGGGGCTTGTAAGGGAGGGCGATCCCCCGGCTTGCGCCTGGGGGCTTCTATGGGCGGGCAACCACGTGGGGCGAGATGACCTTCTTCCCCATCCAGGGCACGAGGGCTTCGGGCACCTTCACGCTGCCGTCGGCCTGCTGGTGATTTTCAAGGACGGCGATGATCGCGCGGCTGATCGCGATCGCCGTGCCGTTGAGGGTGTGCACGAACTGCGTGCCCTTCTCGCCCGGCTTGCGGTAGCGGATCGCGAGCCGCCGGGCCTGGTAGTCGGTGCAGTTCGACGTACTCGTCACCTCGCCCCACTCCCCCTGCTCGCCACGTCCCGGCATCCAGGCCTCGAGGTCGAACTTCCGGTAGGCCGGGCCGCCGAGATCGCCCGATGCGGTGTCGATCACGCGATAGGGAATGCCGAGGCCGTCGAACAGCCGGCACTCGAGGTCGAGGAGCAGGTCGTGCATCGCCTCGCTCTGCTCGGGCGTGGTGAAGGCGAACATCTCCACCTTCGTGAACTGATGCACGCGGTAGAGCCCGCGAGTGGCACGGCCGTGGGCTCCGGCTTCGGTGCGGAAGCAGTGGCTGATGCCGCAGAGCTTGAGCGGCAGCTCGTCGGCCTCGAAGATCCGCTCGTGAAAGGCGCCGCCGAGCGTGATCTCGGCCGTGGCCACGAGCGAGAGGTCGCTGCCGGTGATCGAGTAGATCTGGGTCTCGGGGCCGCGGGGCATGAAGCCCGTACCCTCGAGGATCGTGTCGCGGGCGAGGTCGGGCGTCGTCATCACCGTGAAGCCCTCCCGCATCAGCAGCTCGACGGCATACCGCTGCAGCGCGAGCTCGAGCAGCACGGCGTCGTTCATCAGGAAGTAGAAGCCGTGGCCGGCGACCTTCCCCCCCGCCTCGAAGTCGAACAGCTTCAGGGCTCCGCCCAGCTCCACGTGATCGCGGGGCTTGAAGTCGAACGTCGGCAGCGGCGTGGCCCCGCGCCGAACCTCCACCGCATCGGCCTCGCCGCCGACGGGCGCGGAGGGATGGGTGAGGTTGGGCATCGCCCGCAGGATCTCATCGGCCTCGCGGACGATCTCGTCGGCCTTGGCCTCGAGCGCCGAGATTTCCTCGCGGAGCCGGCGGCCTTCCGCCTTCTTCGCCTCCCGCTCGGCGGCGTCGGCCGCCTTGCCGATCGACTTGCTCACCTGGCCGGCCTGCTGGTTGAGCCGGTCGATGTCGGCCTGCAGCTGGCGGCGGAGGCGGTCGAGGTCGGCGAACCGGGCCACGTCGGCCGAGGAACCGCGGCTTGCGCAGTTGGCGGCGACGAGGGAGACGTTGTCGGCGACGAAGCGGCGGTCGAGCACTGGGACACTCCGGTGGATCGGGTCGGGCGGGGACGGGAGCCGGCGAAACGGCCACTGGAACCTGCGGCCGGTTGCCTATACTAGTCCGGTTTCCCGGGCAAATTCGTCGGCCCGGGCTCCGAAGTGTGCCAGACCCATGCCCGCCTCCGCCAGTGCCGTTGCCGAGCCGGAAACAGCCCTGCCGCTGCCGGAGGCTCCGACGCCCGAACAGGCCACAAAGCCCAAGCGTCAGCCGCGGTATCACGTCGTGCTCTGGAACGACGACGACCACACGTATCACTACGTGGTGGCGATGCTCCAGAAGCTCTTCGGCCACCCGACCGAGAAGGGATTTCAGCTGGCGAAGCAGGTCGATCGCCAGGGTCGGGCGATCGTGCTCACGACCACGCTCGAGCACGCGGAGCTCAAGCGGGATCAGATCCGCAGCTTCGGCGTCGATCGGATGCTCGCCCGCTCGAAGGGCTCGATGGCCGCCACGATCGAGGCGGAGCCGACGGCGTGAGCGAGCGGTGACGCAAGACGGGTGTCCGACGAAAAAACATCGCGGTTTCTACCCATGAAATCGGCGTGATCGAGTCGGCCCTTGCCCTCGTCATGTGGCGCGTCGATAGGTTGATCGTGCGGGACGAGATCCGAGAGCCGATGGCTCGCGGGCATCTTCCCGACATCTTCTCGGACGACGAGTTGCTGGGCCCTTCGGCTCTTTCCGAAGTCCCCGGTGCAGCGTAGGCCGACGTGGATGGGTGACGTGAGTCGCTCCCCACGAACGCCTGGTTCCCTCCGCCGAAACGCACGTCGGCGTGACCATGTGCACCGGATGCCGCACAGCCGACGCGGAGATTCGTCATGCGACTGTCACGCTGGAATTCGATGGGAATGTGGCTGGGAGCGTTGTTCACCACGCTCGCCTGCAGCAGCCTGTCCGACGCCCGAGCCAACGTGCTCTACAACTTCAACAACGGGCCGGAAGGCTGGTACGCGGAGAATTTCAACACCGGCACCACGATCTGGACGTGGCTCGATACACCGAGCTCGCTCGGCGGACGCTGGTCGGTCGACGGGGAGGCACGGACGGCGGGCGACATCGCCACCAATTTCCTCTACAGCCCGATTTTTCAGGCAGATGACCCCACGGTCGAGGTGCTGATCTCCCACCACTTCAACTTCGCCACGGGCACGGTGGCCTACAACGGCGGCACGTCGCCGACGGGGCTCGGCCAGCTGCAGTGGCGGATTTTCTCGTCGGGCACGAACTGGCTGGGCAGCCCGGCGACGTACACCGACACGGTGCCCACGTTTCCGCTTCCGACGCCATGGTTTCCGCTGGCTACCGGCACTGCGTGGGAAGGGATCTCCGACGAATTCGCGAGCGGCGCCTGGAAGAACGTGAAGGCCGACATCCCAATGGCCGTCGGGGACGTGTTTCAGCTCCGGCTCGTGAATGCCCACCTCGGGCCGTTCAACGAAGGCTACGACCCGACGCCCGCCTGGGAGATCGACCAGGTGCAGGTGCGGGCGGCCTCCGCGATCATCCCGGAGCCGGGCACGCTCGCGCTCGCGGCGATCGGCGGCGCGGCGGTCATCGGCCTGCGACTGCGGCGGAAGCCCTGGACCCGAAAGTTTGGCAGCTCTGCCGCGGCCGGAATCGCGTTGTCGCTGCTCGCGATCGCGTGTGCCCTGGCGGTGCCGCCGCCGGCGAAGGCCGACGTGCTGTTCGACTTTCAGATCAACCAGAACGGCAACGTGCCGGGCGTGACCTGGACGGAATCGCAACAGGGAAACGTGGCGGCGAGCAAACGGTGGATCTACTACAACACCGGCGACAAGCGGTGGGGCGTGCTCGCGGCGGGGGCCGACAGTATCACATCGCCAAAAGTATCGCATCTCACGAGCAGCACGTTCACCGGCCTCGTCGATAGTCTTCCGGCCCAAAATGCACGAATCAGCCTCGCCCACAACTTCTTTCTGCCGCCCTCCGGCACTGGCGGCCCGCGACCGATCTCGCTCGGCCAGCTCCAGTACCGACTCAACAACACCGGCACGTGGGTGGGCCTGCCGCTCTCTGCCTACACCAACGGCGGCTCAGTCAACACCGACGACCCGGTCTTCGGACCGTCGCCCTTCAAGAATCCGATCGATCCTCTCGACCCGTTCTTCGTCGATCAGACCGCGTTCGTCGCGCCGACCTACGTTACGCCGACGACTCCACCGCTGATTCCCTATGTGGCCCCGGGAGGTGCGGCATTCGTGGGCCTGACGGACGGCTGGTCGTCGCTGTACGTGCCCAGCCAGGCCTTCCTGAACATCAACACCGGTCTGGCTCCCGAGGGCATCACGTCGCTTCAGCTGCGTCTCACGAACGCCAGTATCGGGGGTAACTGCGTGAGCGGCGAGGGCTGGAACGTGCGGATGCTGGCCGTGGAATTCGACAGCGTGCAGCCCCCGGTTCCCGAGCCGGGCACGCTCGCCCTCGCCGTGGCGGGAGGCGGGGCGGCGTGCGCGGCTCGGGCGTTGCGCCGCCGGCGATCACCAGCGGCCCTCGAGGCCGAGTGAGAGGCCCTGCACGACGACGCTGCCAGCGGTGTCGGTTGCCCCCATGATCGGATCATCGGGGCAGAGTGCCTGGCGGTCGAATTGGTTCGGGGCAAGCGCCAGGCCGCCAAGCCAGAAGATCGCGTAGCCCGCCCGGAGTGAGATCCGCTCCGTGATGTCGTAGACACCCGTCACGCCGACTTCGCCCACGAAGGCCGCGCGGCCGGTGCTTGTGCTCACGGCGAGCACGTCGGGATCGATGTTCGGGTCGGTCGTGGAGAAGCGGGATCCCTGCCGGGCGTCGTTGTAGAAGACGCCCGCCTTGCCAATGCCCTCGATCCGAAACGACCGCCCGAGTCCGTACAGGATCGAGTCGGCTCCGATCTGGAAACCATAGAGATCGTTGGCCGTCTGCGTGCGATAGCTCCGCGTGTAGGGATCGCCCAGTTCAGGATCGGGCGTCGTCAGCGACTGGAGGCCGACCCCGTCGTTCCACTCGACCCAGCGAAACCCGGCCAGCCAGCCGAGCCGCCCGTCGGTCGGCAACCGCCGATTGACCTCGAAGCTCTGCAGCGAGCTCGACATCCTGCCGCCGGCGGTGTCGCGGAGCGTCTCCGTATCGCAGCAGTAGAGGCCGTGGGGCTGGGTGTCGATGTAGCCGTCTTCGATCGTCGGCAGCGATCGTGACGCCGTAAACGACTGCACACGTAGATAGTTAAACTCGATCGCCCCCATGTCGCCCGTGTGACGGAAGAGGGTGAATCGCGGGCCGGCCGCCATCCCACTCTGGAAGTCCGACGCCGCGAGGGCGACCCCCGCCGACTCGAACGTCTCGGGGTTGACGAAGTCGTAGAAGGGCACCGAACTCGGCGCATCCCGCCACAGGAGCAGGGCTTCCGTGCGGCCCGTCCAGACCGGATCCTGCCCCAGCGGGTCGAGGAGTCGGCAGGGGATGTCGCAGCAGGTGTTGGCGAAGCAGGGATCGACGACCACGATGTCGGGCGGCGGCGACGCCCCGTCCAACGCATGTGTCCACCGCTCACCGGCAAGCACCCCGGCGACCGCCATCGCCGCCCTGATCACCGCCCTGATCCACCACCTCGTCACAGGCATGACCCACCCCGTTTGTCGCTGTTTTTCCGGAACACGCCCGCGTGACCCCCACTCAGGCGGGGTATTTATCGGAATCCCACCTAAGGGGGGTTTTGGATTTGCGGCCGGCGGCCGGTCGCGACGACTGGGTTGACTCTGCCGGCAGCCCGTCCGAAGCATCGGCCTGAGGGGGCATCAGGCCTCCTCCGGAACGTCCGCACGCAGGCGGGCGAGAAACCAGCAAGCAGGAACGCTCTCAGCCATGGACCAGGCACGCCGCCGGCAGGGAATTGCCGGCCCCGAATCGTTGGAATCGCGGATCGCGCTCACCGTCGATCCGAGCCTCTCGGCGCAATGGAACCTGGCCGCGATCGACGCGGCCGAGGCGTGGCAGACCACGACCGGATCCCGCAGCGTCGTCGTGGCGATCGTGGATTCGGGGATCGACTTCAATCACCCCGACCTCGCCGCCAACATCTGGACGAATCCGCGGGAGATCGCCGGCAACGGCCGCGACGACGACGGCAACGGCTACGTGGACGACATCCACGGCTGGGACTTCGTGGACAACGACAACCTCCCGCAGGACGGCTTCTGGCACGGCACCCACGTGGCCGGCATCATCGGCGCCGTGGGCAACAACGGCATCGGCGTGAGTGGCGTGAGCCAGCAGGTGTCGATCCTGCCGCTGCGGTTTCAGAACGACTCCGGCATGGGCTATACCGGCGCGGCCGTGTCGGCACTCAACTACGTCATGCGGCTTAAACTCTCCGGCGTGCCGATCGTGGCCACCAACATCAGCTGGGGCGGCGGCACGAGCACGTCGCTCTCGCTCCAGACCGCGCTCCAGGCCCAGGCGACCGCCGGCATCACGGTGGTGGTGGCGGCCGGCAACAACGGCGGCGACAACGACGCCCTGCCGCGCTACCCCAGCAGCTACCCGTTCGACAACATCATCTCGGTGGCCGGCTCGGATGGGGCCGACACGCTGCTCGGCTTCTCGAACTACGGGGCTACGAGCGTCGATCTCGCCGCACCGGGAGCGGGCATTCTCTCCACCCTCCCCGGCAACAACTACGGCGCTATCTCCGGCACGTCGATGGCCGCGCCGCACGTGACCGGCACCGTCGCACTCCTGGCTGCGGTGCGGCCCAACGCCTCGGTGGCCCAGATCCGCTCGGCAATCCTCGGCTCGGTCGATCCGGTGCCCGCTCTTGCCGGCAAGGTGGCCACCGGTGGCCGGCTCAACGCCTTCGCGGCGCTCGGCCGAATCATGACCGCCGTGCCCGCGCCCGGAACACCCCCGGTACCGCCTCCACCGCCGCCTCCACCTCCACCTCCACCTCCACCTCCACCGCCGCCGCCGCCGCCTCCACCGCCGGTCGTGAACACGCTCCTCGCCAGCGACACGTTCAACCGTGTGAACGCGACCACGCTCTCAGCGCCGTGGCTGACGCAGGCCGGCCGGTTCGCGATCGTGAGCAACCGGATCGTTGCCAAATCCACCGGCACCTCGCAGGCCGTGGTGGCGGGCGTGTCGGCGGCCAACGTTACGGCAACTTCGACCGTGTCGCTCGGCACGAGCAATACGGCGGGCCTCGTGCTCCGCGAGACTGGCGGCGTCAACGGCAGCATGTATTGGGGCGTGCTCACCCGCACGAGCAGCGGCGTCTATGCCCGCATCTGGAGGCTCCAGGGGGGCGTCGCGACACGGCTCGCCTCCGTGAAGGCACCGAGTTCGAGCGGCCTGCTCGAATTCTCGGCGGTGGGCACGCGGCTGACGCTCTCGCTCAATGGCCGACAACTCGCGGCCCTGAACGACGGCGGCATCAGCGGCGCGGGCACCGTCGGCTACCGCTACAAGGGCTCCGGCGGCACCGCCGACTCGTTCGTCGCGCGTCGCGTGTGAGGCGGCTTACTTGCGGCGGTTCGAACTGGCGGGGGCGGCAGGGAGGGCGGCGAGCCAGTTGGTGCCGTAGGCCGCGAAGGCGGCGTGCCGCGCCGCGACCGCGGCCGTGTCACGGAAGCCGGCTGCCCGCACCGAGCCGCCCCGGCTGGGCACCGAGCCGAATCCAAACGCCACCTGATAGAAGCCGGTCAATCCGGCCCGGCCGGAGCCGGCCCGTGAGGCGGTGTAGGCCGAGTTGCCGTAGCCCGAGATGCCCACGTAGTAGGTGCCGGCCGTCTTCGCCGTGAAGGCGATGTAGCTGTCGAGCGAGC
>JBILVW010000435.1:0-2719 GCA_044370205.1 Pirellulales bacterium
CTGCGGCTGGCGATGAAGGCGATGGAGGCGGGGCTGGCGATTCTCGTATCGGAGGGCACGCAGGAGAGCCTGCTCGATCTCATGCAGTCGCGTGAGGAGCTCTACGCCTTGCTCGGCTACGATCCGCGACATCCCGACGCCCATCTGGCCGGGCCGGCCGCCGCCCGCGCGGCCAGTCACAAACTGTCACAAGCTCATAAGCCATCAGAAGGGGAGCAGCAGCGATGACCGCAGCGACGACCGGCTCGACCGACTTCGCCAAGGGTTTGGCCGGCGTGACCGCCGGCCAAACGGCGATCTGTTCCTTGCAGGATGGACTGCGGTATCGCGGCTACGACATCGAGCCGCTCGCCCGCGCCGGCGACTTCGAGGAGGTGGCCTATCTCCTGCTCCATGGCGAGCTGCCGACGCCGGCCGCGCGGCGAGACTTCGCCGCGCGGATCGCGGCCGCGGCGTCGACGCTCGATCCAGCCGTCGTCGAGGCGCTGGCGAGGCTCGCCCGCACGAGTCCCCACGCTTCCCCGATGGACGCGCTGCGAACGGGCATCTCGATGCTCGGTCTCGTGGAGCGTGACGACACGCCCGGCTCCCGGGACGCCCTGCTCGCCCAGGCGGAGCGGCTCATGGGACAGACGCCCGCCCTGCTCGCCGCCTGGATGGATCTCTCCACGGGCCGTCCCGTGGGCTCCTGGCCGACGGGCTCGATCGCCGAGGCCCTGCTCACGCGGCTCACCGGCCGGGCTCCCACGGCGGCCCAGGCGGCGGCCTTCAACACGACACTCGTGCTCTATGCGGAGCACGAGTTCAACGCCTCGACGTTCGCGGCCCGCACCGTCTGCTCGACCGGCTCCGACATGCACTCGGCGATCACGGCCGCGATCGGCGCGCTCAAGGGCCCGCTCCATGGCGGCGCCAACGAGAAGGTGCTCGAGGTGCTCGGCGAGATCGGCTCGGCCGACCGGGCGGAGGCCTGGGTGCGGGAGCAGTTCGCAGCGAAGAAGGTGGTGATGGGCTTCGGCCACCGCGTCTACAAGGACGGCGACGTGCGGGCCAGGCTGCTCGGGCGAATGTGCCGTGAGATGGTGCAGGGCTCGACGGGCGAACAGCTCGAGGAACTCGCCGACCGCGTGGAGCGGATCATGCTCGAGGCGAAGGGGCTCAAGCCCAACCTCGACTGGCCCGCCGCCCGCGTCTACCACGCACTCGGCCTGCCCGTGAAGGTGTTCACGCCGATCTTCGTGGTGGCCCGGATGAGCGGCTGGACGGCCCACGTCATCGAGCAGATCGGCGACAACCGGCTCATCCGCCCGATGTCGGTCTACTGCGGCCCGCCGCCGCGGGACTACGTGCCACTCGCCGCCCGGTAGATCCCTACTTCGCGATCAACGCTGACTGCTCGTTGGCGGCGGGGGCGGCCGACTCGACCTGGGCATGCACCGTCACCACCGGCACGGCCCCGTCGCCGAGATCGGTGGCGATCTTCAGCTGCCGCTCCACCTTGCCGGCTGCGGCGCCGGCCTGGAACGTGATCGGCAGGATGTGCACCTTCGCAGGCGTGGTCTTCGGCTCGCAGGTGAGGCAGCCGTCGGCGCAGGAGATGCCCGTGATCGAGAACTCACGATTGGCCCGCACCACCACGTTCTTGGTGACCGTGCCGCCGCACTGGACGGCGCCGAGCGCCAGCAGCTGCGGGCTCACCGTGACCTCGGCCACGACCCGCCCCTCGACGTCCATGGGAATTTGGGTCGCCCGCGGGTCGTTCGTGACGAGGATGAGCTGCCCCTTCACGTAGCCGGCCGGGGACTCCGGCTTGAGCCGCATCGTGAGGTCATAGAGCGTCTGCGACGCCGAGTGCGTCGGCTTCGACAGCGTGACCTCGAAACTCGGATTCACGCTCCGCACGTCCTTGATCTCCCACGGCGTGCTGCCGATCCGCGTGACGCGGACGCGACGCTCGGCCCCCGCGCCGAGATCGACGTTACCCAGATCGACGAACGGCGGATCGAACGTCACGTCGCCGCGGATGTTGCCCGCCACCCGCAGCTGCACCTCGGCATGGAACGGCTTGTCGAACGTGACCGTGAGCGTCGCCCCGTGCTGCCCGAGAAAGGTGCGGGTGTTGAACTTCGCCACCACCTCGGCCGTCTCGTGCGTCTTGAGGTCCCGCTTCGTGACCTCGGGCGACGTGCAGCCGCAGCTCGTGCGGACGCCGACGACGTGCAGGTCTTCCTTGTACTGGTTGCGGAAGACGAACCGGTATTCGGTCTTCGATCCCTTGGCGACGGTGCCGAAGTTGTGGCTCGTCACCGGAAACATCTTCGTCGCCCACTCCTGGGCCGACGCGCCCCCACAGGCCGCCAGCCACGTGCAGGCGGCAGCAACGGCGACCCGGGCACGACGGCCGCGGGTCGGGATCGCGGAAGAGTTCATGCCTCGGACACCTCGAAGGGCGACACGGCCGGAAACGGGCTGACGGACGGCTGAGGAGGAGATTACGGCTGCCATGGGAACGGAGTCAACGTTCGGGAGGAGAGGAAAGGTCGGCACCGGCTCCGACCGACGCGCAAGTATTCCTCCCACGACCTGTCCAGCAGGGTTCGCCGGCAGATTTTCGGCCAAAAAACCCCCGGCCGACCGCCACGACCCCTACAGGCCGAGGAGTCGCATACACTGGTGGAGAACGGCCGGGCGTCCGGCCGACAGAGCCTGGCCTGGACAC
>JBILVW010000436.1:0-2713 GCA_044370205.1 Pirellulales bacterium
AGCCGGCGCAGCCGCCTTCGACGACCGCACCCTCACCGCAGGCACCACAGCCCTCAGCGGCGGCGCCGCAATCACCACAGGCCGACTCAGGGGCCGACTCGCAAGCGACGGGGGCAGCCTCGCCGTGGCAGCGACGGTGCTTGCCGAACAGGCCATGGCAGCGCTCCCGCTCACCGTGGCAACGGTGCTTGTGGGCGAACAGGCCGCCGTGGCAACGACGGGCACCATGGCAGCCGTGGCCGGCGACCGCACCGGCGTCACCGCCGACGAGGGCGATGGCAACCAGCGCGAAGAACATCGCAACTGCAAAACCGAGGAACCGCTTCATAACTGACCTCCAGGTAAGAACCGAACGCATCCTGCGTCCATGAAGCCGTCGCGTGAGAAACCCCGATCCGGGACGGCCACCGGACCGCAGCCAACACAGAGTGTTTGCTGGATTTCCCGGGACGGCAGGCTGCGAACAACCCGCTGCACTCCCCCGCAAGGGCTGCGGGTTGGGTAGAGTCTTCCGCCTGGGGAATCCAGGCAAAAGGCTACCCGGATGGGGTTCACTGTCAAGAAACCTGGGCTAAATGGGCAAAAACGAACGGTTTCTTCGTTTTTGCGGGCCTATTTCACGGCCGCTGGGGCCGACCCGCGGGCGGTACGGGATGGTGCAGCCTGCTGCGCTGCCTTTTGGGCCCGGGCCTGAAGCTCCTTCGCCACCATCTCCTGCTTGGCGATCATGTCCTCGGGATCCTCGAAGTTGAGCAGCAGCGGCGGGAGGTCGTCGAACACCTTCGTGGCCATCCCCACCACCCGCCACCCCTCCGGATCGAGCCGCACCACCCAGACCACGTTCTCGCTCGACTTGAAGCCTTCACTATCGACGTCGGTCCAGGTGGTGGCCACATGCACCAGGTCGTCGGAATCCCCCACCAGTTCGCAGTCGCCCACCGAGTAGGTGGCCGTGTCGGCCACCGGCGGCGCCACCGAGATGCCGAGCTCCTGAGTCTTGGTGCGGGCCACGTTGGTCAGCAGTCCGCGGGCCGCGGCATCGTCGCCCCGCTTGATGGCGTCGAGGAACGACAGCACGGCGGCCTTCGCCGGCTCGGTGCCACCCGCTCCGCCACCTCCCGCCGAGCAGCCAACCGCGGCGACGATGGCCAGGCAGCAGATGCCCAGTAGCACCTTTACCCGCGGGTGACCAGCGGCATTTGAGCGGGAACGGGCGGAATCGGTCGGGCGGGCGGGCATACTGGCTCTCCTTCGAAAACAGGCCGCGGCGGTCCGAATGCCAGGCAGCGGGGCGGGAAACTGACGGGACGCCGTGGCCCGGTCAAGATGAGTTTGAATGCCCTTGCCTGCTATGCTCCGTGAACGCACATTCCGGCCGCTCGTGGAGTTTGTCACCATGTCGCCACAGCCCGCTGCCGTCCGTCAGGCCAGGAAGTTCGAGCAGTCTGGGAAAAGCCCGTTCGCATGGGCCATGGCCACGGCCCTCGCCTGCGGTCTTGCCGCCTTCACCGCGGAGGGGCTCGCGGCTCAAGCCCAGCGGGGTAAGGCGAAGACGATCCGCCGGGCAGCGTCCCCGGCGGGCCGCTGGGACAAGGTCACGCAAGGGACGTTCGCCGACGACGCCTTCGCCCTGCTCGTGGGGAGCCGTCCTGATTACGGGGCTGCCAAGCAGATCGTGGCCGCCCCGACGGACGGAGGCGGTGCGGCGACCGCGTCAGCCGCGGCCAGCGGTGCGTCTGGCGGCATGAAGTGGTCGTCCCTTATTTCGGCCGACACGCTCACCGACGAGGCCAAGGACATGAAGGACCTGCTCGGCACGGCCTGCGCCAAGCTGGGCGACTTCAAAGGGGGCGGCTTCGAGGAGGCCCGCTGCGGCTACAGCTCGCTGGCGATGCTCTTCGGCGTGATCGCCGCCTACGACCAGCCCGATGTCCGCTGGCGGAAGGACGCCGCGACCGCCCGCGACCTCTTCGCCCGCGTCGGCTTCAATTGCAAGGTCGGCACCGACCAGTCATTCGCCGAAGCGAAGGCCCGTCTCGACGATCTCGTCGGCCTGCTCGACGGCAACTCACCGGAGCCCAATCCCAACGTCGAGCCGGCGGAACTCTGGAGCCAGATGACGGGCCGCCCGCCGCTCATGACGCGACTCGAGATGGCCCAGGATGCCATGCGGCCCGCGATCGCCTCGAAGGCCGACTTCGACAAGCTCTCCGACCAACTCTTGCACGCCGCGGAGATCGTGGCGGTGATCGGCGAGGTGATTCAGCAGCCCGACTTCGAGTTCCACGACGACGAGAGCTACCGCGGCTATGCCGCCGGCATGCGGGACGCGGCCGTGCAGGTTCGCGACGCCTGCCTCAAGGGCGACTACGAAGCCGCCCGCGCCGCCGCCGGCAAGCTCGAGCAATCCTGCGACGCCTGCCACGGGGATTACCGAAGCTAGGCGACGAACCCTAGCGGTTCGCCAGGTGAGCGAGCGGCTTGAGTTCGACGAGTTCGGCGAGCCCTGCCTTGGCCATTTCGCGGCCCGTGACGTAGCGGTGCGTGCGGATCCACTCGTTGATCCGGTCAGCCTCGCGGCCGAACAGGTCCACCAGCAGCACGTCCATGTCCCGCTCGAGCTCCGCGAAGTGCCGCGACCATTCGGCGGCCTCGCGGATGCCGATGTGCTCTTCGCTCTGCCACTTCATCGGATGAAACAGGAAGACGCTGA
>JBILVW010000074.1:0-9814 GCA_044370205.1 Pirellulales bacterium
CGCCGTCATGTACGCGGTTCCACTCGCTGCCGGCCTGGGTGAGCGGCACTCCAGCCGCGAGCGTCTGGGCGACGCCCATGAGGATGCCCCCCTGCTGCACGACGATGAGCATCGTCATCACGACCCAGCCCCAGTAGATCCAGCCCCGGCCAGCGAAGCGGGGGCCCGGCACGGCGTCGAACGCGACCAGCGGCGTACGGCCCCAGGTGAGCGTGGTGCGGCCGATCTCGATCTGCGCCGCCACCTTGATCGCGCAGCCGATCAGAATCAGCCAGAGCAGGAGAAACCCCGCCTCGGCGCCGACGGTCGTGGCCGCGATCAGTTCGCCCGAGCCGACGATCGAGCTGGCGAGGATGATCCCCGGCCCGAGGTAGGCCAACGAGTCGCGAAGCGTGCGCGGCGGTTCCCGGGTGGTGTCGGTGGCGGCGTTCATCGGGCTCACGATAGTCGGTTTCAGCAGCGGTGACGAAGCCATTTCACAGAAGCCCTGTCACAACTGTTGCAGCCCCGAGTTCGGTGACGACGCCTTCCTCCGGGTGGACGGCCGCAAGGGCATTCGCAACACCGTCGCGGTGGTCTACCTCGTCGAGTGTGCCCACCACGTGGCGCGGGAGATCCAGCTGCCGTTTCGCGAGGCCGATGTGCACCTCATCGGCTTCGGCGGCTGCTATCCCAACGACTATTCGTTCCGGATGCTCGAGGCGCTCTGCACACACCCCAACGTCGGGGCCGTGCTGCTCGTGTCGCTCGGCTGCGAGGGCTTCAATGATCGCGGGCTGCTCCAGGCAATCAACGAAAGCGGCCGGCCCGCTACTACACGGTGCCCGGCTACAAGAGCTTCGAGCCGATCGTGGAAGTGCAGACTGGCAATCTGCACACGGCCGCGTTCCGTTACCCTGCGGCTACAGGCACCCGAGCACGGCGTCGTGTACGAGGCCGTTGGTGGCCACGCCGTCACCCGAGTCGATGCTCGGGCGGCCCTGCCAATCCGTGAACCGGCCACCGGCTTCGGTCACGACCGTCTCCACGGCGGCGGCGTCCCAGGCGTTGAGGAGCGGGTCGATCATCACGTCGGCCCGGCCCGTCGCCACGAGCAGGTAGCCGTAGCCGTCACCCCAGGTGCGGACGACGCCGCAGGCCGACTCGATCCGGCCGCGGGCGGCGTCGCCGGCCTCGCGGTCGCCGCTCCATCGGGCGAACGACGTGAAGTCGCTCGAGCAGACGAGCGACTCGCCGAGCGTCGCCCGCGTCGATACCCGCGCGGCAACTGGCGCCGCCGAGCCCCGCACGTGCCAGGCGCCGGTGCCGCGGGCCGCATAGACGAGTTCGTCGAGGGCGGGGATCGCGATCACGCCGAGCACCCCCTGCCCCGCCAGCCGGCAGCCGATGAGCGTGGCATAGAGCGGCACGCCGCGGATGAACGACTTCGTGCCGTCGATCGGATCGACGATCCATTCATATCCCGATGAGCCCGCCGTCGCTCCCGTCTCCTCGCCGAGAAAGGCGTCGTCGGGAAAGGCCCCGAGCAGGTGCTCGCGGAGGATCGCCTCGGCGGCCCGGTCGGCCTGCGTCACGGGTGAGGCGTCGGCCTTCGTGTCGATGACGAGTGTCGGGTTGTTGAACCAGCGAAGCGTGTCGGCGGCCGCGAGCCGCGCCGCCTCGATCGCGACGCCGAGGCGGTCTTCGATGGCGGCGGCGGTCGAACGTCCCGGAGTCGTCGCGGTCATTCAGCCCGTCCTTCCGGTGCAGCCTGTGGCGTGGCCGGCGTCGGCCGCAGCGACACGAGCAGAATCAGCCCCGCCCCGATCACGAGCCAGGTGTCGGCCAGGTTGAAGATCGGCCAGTCGATCACGCCGGGCAGCACGAAATGAATCCAGTCGCGAACGGCCCGCACCGGCTCGCCGACCCGGTCGGCGGGGGCGTGCCAGGCAAGGCCCGGGAGTCCGAGACGGTCATAGAGGTTGCCGACGATGCCCCCCACGATCAGGCCGAGGGCCGTCACGAGCCAAGGGTCGTCGCGGGTGGACTGTCGGGCCATCATCGCCACGATGCCGCCGATCGCCAGCAGCGACACGCCGGCGAAGGCGAGGCCCAGCCCCTGCCCCATGCCGAAGAGCGCGCCCTCGTTGAGGTTGGTCTCGAGCATCAGCACACCCGGGATGAGGTCATGCCGGAGGCCCGTCCCTGGCATGCCGAGCCGGGCGAAGGCGATCGACTTCGTGACGAGATCGATGCCGGCCGCGACCGCCGCCAGGCTCATGAACCCAAGCCATGCACGGGACGCGGAACGGGAGGTCGATCGGGAGTGTCCGGACATCCGTGTCGGAGGGATTTCGGCGTTACCGCGGCTGCCGCGGGCGAACGCTGTGCCCCTGCTCCATCTTTTCTGCACAGCGGATGCACATCGAGGCGAACGGGATCGCCTCCAGCCGCTTCTTGGCGATCACGCCGCCGCAGTCCTCGCAGGTGCCGTAGGTGCGGCCGCGAATCCGGTCGAGGGCATGCTCGATCTGTTCCAGCGTGCCCTCCTCGCTCGCCATCAGGCTGAGCGTGAACTCCTGTTCGAACGCGTCGGAACCGATATCGGCCATGTGGATCGGCATGCTGGAAAGGTCGCCGCTGGCCTCCGAGCGGGTCTTCCGCAGGGCGGCGTCGGCCATCGTCGACACATCGCCCCGCAACCGGGCGCGAAGCGACTCCAGCGCCGTCTTGAACACTTTTACGTCAGCTGCCTTCATTGCCGCTTTCATCGGTGTCAGCCCTCCCGAAGCGTTTTCAACCCGGACCGTCGAGAGTTCCGCCTCCGACCGGCCGAAACTTGGAGGGTACCCCCCGCCTGCGGGCCTGTCAAACTGGCAGGCCGGCGGCCGGGAGGCGGTTGCTCGACCCAATGCGGCGACCTACCTTTTGACGATACTATGGCCACACGCGGCTGCCTCCCGTCCGGGAGGGCTGGCCGCGGCATGGAGAGCGTCCGTTGTCCGTCCTCGCCCACACCGATCTGGCCTTCCAGCAGTGCATCTCGCCCGCCTGTCGGGCGACGTTCTCGGTGGACGAGGTGCTCACGAGCTGCCCGTCGTGCGGCAATCTGCTGGACGTCGAATACGACTGGGACAGGCTGCGGCCCCCGACGTCGTTCGAGGTGTTCGAGCGGAAGTGGATGCGACGCAGCGACCCGCTCGCCTTCAGCGGGGTCTGGCGGTTTCATGAGCTGCTGCCCTACGCGCCCCGCGAAGCGGTCGTGACGATCGGCGAGGGGCAGACGATGTGTCCGCCATCCGACGGCGTGGCGAAGTATGTCGGCGTGAACTCGGGCCGCCTGTTCCTCCAATATGAAGGCCTCAACCCCTCGGGCTCGTTCAAAGACAACGGCATGTCGGCGGCCTTCACCCATGCCCACATGATCGGGGCCCGCCGCGCCGCGTGTGCCTCGACCGGCAACACGAGCGCGTCGCTGGCCGTCTACTGTGCCGTCACGCGGCTCATGCGGGGCATCATCTTCATCGGCTCCGGCAAGATCTCCTACGGCAAGCTCTCCCAGGCCCTCGACTACGGGGCCCTCACGATCCAGATCGCCGGCGACTTCGACGATGCGATGGCCCGCGTGAAGGAGGTCTCCCGCAAGCTCGGCATCTACCTCGTCAACAGCGTGAATCCCTTCCGGCTCGAGGGCCAGAAGACGATCATGTTCCGGGTGCTCGAGTCGCTCGGCTGGGAGGTGCCCGACTGGATCGTGGTGCCCGGCGGCAACCTCGGCAACTCGAGCGCCTTCGGCAAGGCCTTCGCCGAGCTGCGGAAGCTCGGCCTCATCGACCGCGTGCCCCGGCTGGCCGTGATCAATGCCGCCGGCGCCAACACGCTGCACGAGCTCTACACCCGCCGCGGCCTGCGGTGGGACGGCGGCCGGGCCGATCTCGCCCCCGCCTGCCATTACTACGACGAGCTCGACCGCGACAACAAGCGGGCCGACACGATCGCCAGCGCGATCGAGATCAATCGGCCGGTGAACCTCAACAAGTGCCTGCGGGCCCTCGAAGTCTGCGATGGCGTCGTTCGTGAGGTGAGCGAGCAGGAGATTCTCGACGCCAAGGCCCAGGTGGGCGCCGGCGGCCTCGGCTGCGAGCCGGCCAGCGCCGCGAGCGTCGCGGGGGCCCGGCAACTCGTTCGCGAGGGCGTGATCGGCAAAGACGAGCGGGTGGTCTGCATCCTCACGGGCCACCAGCTCAAGGACCCCACGGCCACCGTCGCCTACCACACCACCGACCAGAAACTCTTCAACGAGGTGCTCGGCAGCCGCGGCGTGAGCCGGGCCAGCTTCGCCAACCGTGCGGTGAGCGTGGGCAATCGTCTCGACGAAATCGTGCAGGCAATCGATCTCTATGGCTGATACGAGCGGTCCGTTGCGGCTTATCGTTCATGGTGCCGCAGGGCGGATGGGCTGCCGAGTGGTCGCCTGCGCCGCGAGCGACACACCCCCCTGGCAGCTTGTGGCCGCCATCGAGCGGGCTGGGCATCCGCAAAGTGGTGTCGATGCAGGCGTGCTCGCCGGTATCACGTCCGCGGGCGTCGCCGTGAGCGATGCCTGGAGCTGCCCAGCCGACGTGGTGATCGATTTCTCGCTGCCGGAGGCGGTGGCGGGGATCGTTGCGAAGTGCGTAAAGGCGAAGCTGCCGCTCGTCGTGGCCACGACGGGCCTCGAGGCGAAGGAGCATGCGGCCATCGCGGCCGCGGCCAAGTCGATCCCGATCTTGCAGTCGCCGAGCATGAGCCTCGCAGTGAACATCGCGATGGAGCTCGTCGGCCGGGCCGGCGGCCTGCTTCACCGCGTGGGCGGCCGCACCGACGTCGAGATCATCGAGTGCCACCATCGGCATAAGGAAGACTCGCCGAGCGGCACGGCGCTCAAGTTCGGCGCGATCGTGCAGGAGGCGATGGGCCAGACGAAGGCCGCCCATGGCCGTGAAGGCCGCCCCGGCGCCCGGCCGGCCGACGAGATCGGCTACCACGCCGTCCGCGCCGGTGACAATCCTGGCGAGCACACGATCCTCTTCGGGATGGAGGGGGAGAGTTTCTTCGTCAACGTGCGGGCCACCAATCGCGATTGCTACGCGCGAGGCGCCCTTGCCGCGGCCCGGTTCCTCGTCGGCAAGCCGGCCGGGCTCTATTCGATGCGCGACGTGCTTGGGATCGCCTGACGGCGCGCGGTGCGGCTCAACGCGTCCGCGGCTTCCGCCGCGGGATCCCCTCGCTTGCGCTCAGGGCTTGTATGCGGGATCCCCTCGCTTGCGCTCAGGGCTTGTATGAACGAGGCCAACCCGCCTCGCATAAAAGCCCCCATGCGCAAGCAGGGGGATATTCCGGCATCCATCCCGAAGCCCCAGTCTCATAAAAGCCCCGGGCGGGAGCCCGGGGATCGGCTTCGGGACGTGCTCGGGCCTGCTCAATCCCGGTACTCGAACTTGTACTTGCCCGGATACGGCACGGGATACGTGCCGTCGGCATTGGCGAGGAGCAGCGGCGGCGAGGAGTCGGTGAGCGACTCGACGCCCGCCGTGAGGTCGTCGGGGCAATTGAGCATCTCGTCGTAGGTGACGGCCTGGCCCGTGTGGGCGGCGAACCGGCCCATCGCCGTCACGAGGCTCGCCTGCGCCCCGCGGACGGCCTCGTTGTAGGGCGTGTTCTTGACGACAGCCTCGACAAGATCCATCCACTCCTGGCGGTAGGGCTGCGTCTCACTCTTGTCGGCCGTCCACACGGTGTTCTTGGTGTCGATCTCCTGACCTTTGAAGATCGCCGACCGGGCCGGGTGGTGGCCGTTGCCGGAAATCTGGAAGGCATGCTTCGAGCCGTGGCCGAAGAGTCCGAACTTCGACTCCGCCTTCGGAATCGTGCGGCCGAAGTAGAAGAATTTCGTACCGTCGGCGAACGTGTATTCAACCGAATAGTTGTCGAAGTTTTGGTCGTCGATCTTGGCCCGCATCTGCCGGCCGCCGTTGGCCTCGGCCTTCACCGGCCAGGCGTCCTTCATCCAGCAGGCTTCGTCGATGTGGTGGATGTAGTAGTCGCTGTAGATGCCGCCGCTGGCCCAGAGGAAGCAGTGGAACCGTTTCACCTGCCACTGCAGTTCGGTCATGTCCTTGGGCGGCCCGGGGAAGAGATCCCAGCCCTGCACGGCAGGATGCATGCGGTAGCCGCGGAGCGTGATGATGTCGCCGGCGGCCCCGTCGCGGAGCTGCTGGAAGAGTTCCTGGCGGGCGCTGTTGTGGCGGGCCATGAGCCCCACGCCCACCTTCAGGTTCTTGGCGTCGGCGAGGGCGGAGAGCTCGATGATGCGGCGGGCGCTCGGCCCGTCCACCGCGATCGGCTTCTCCATGAACACGTTGAGCCCCTTCTCGATCGCATAGCGAAACATCGGCGCCCGGAAGGCGGGGGGCGTGGTGAGGATCACGATGTCGCCTGGCCGTAGGGCATCCATCGCCTGCTTGTAGGCTTCGAAGCCGAGGAACTTCCGCTCGTTCGGCACGTCCACCTTGTCCTTGAACTGCTCGACGAGCGCCTTGTGGCGGACCTCGATGTTGTGCGGGAAGATGTCGCACATCGCGAACATCTTCATCGGGGCGGCCGTCACGGAGAGGGCATCCGCCGCAGCACCGGCGCCCCGGCCGCCGCAGCCGATCAGAGCCAGCCGAATTTCGTCGCTGCCGCCGGGCTGCACCGCAGGGGGCTTTTCCTGCGCCGCCTCGTCGGCGGCCCGGGCTACGCCGGCGAGACTGCCGGCTGCGGCGGCCATTTGTCCGGCGGTGCCGAGGAACGTGCGGCGGGTGG
Organism: Pirellulales bacterium; assembly: GCA_044370205.1. Taxonomy (GTDB): domain Bacteria; phylum Planctomycetota; class Planctomycetia; order Pirellulales; family UBA1268; genus QWPN01. The sequence continues at coordinate 6,826 of JBILVW010000074.1, forward strand.
TCGAGGCGGGGAGCGAAGCCGACGAGTCGGGGCGGGGCGAGTTCACTACGATTCTCCGCGGGTGTTGTGACGACACAGGACGGTGGCGGTGTTTTCGGCCGACAAGGATCTCTCACTGTACCCTCCGGCCGGTCCAGGTGGGGACTGCCGGGCGAGTCTCATAAAAATGTTAATACAAAAGCGAAGGCCGCTTCGCAGCAGCCGTCGCGACCGGGCCCGCTCCGGGATCGACGGCACGGCTTGCAGCCTGCTCCGCGGGATGTGGGTTGGCCGCGAGGCGAAACACGCCCTCGCCCGTGGGCGATGATGTGAGCACGTACACCTCGCCCGCTTCGTCCTGCCCGAAGCCGAAGACGGGCAGGCCATTCCAGGGCACCGACGTGTTCACGGTCTGGCGCGGATCGGTGTTCGGCCGCAGGGCCCAGAGACACACCACGCGACGCCGCACATGGTTCCGATGTGTCGCCCGATGGCGGACGCAACCGTTGGCACTTCAGCCCGGTAATCTGCGGCGTTCCCGCTGCTTTCGCGGCACCTGCATGCGATCCTCCTTCCAGATCCGATGCACCCGCTTTAAGTTCACCCGCCAGCCACCGAACGCATCCGGGCCCATCAGGACACGATGCACCCGGTCGCTCCCGTGTCTCGGGAACGTCTCGACGATCTTTCGCATCACCTCGAGCAACTTGCGGCCACCGTCCACCTTCCTGGGACGGTGACGCTTCGCGGCGGTGCCCGGTCCGCTACCGATAGTACGTCTGCTGGCCGATCCCCAGCCGTCGGCAGACATTGGGCACGTTCATGCCCTTCCCAAGGTCTACGTCAGCCTGCCGAAGCAGGCCCACGATCTGTTCTGCACTGCGTCGCTTCTTCATCAGAGAACCCTTTCAAGCTCCAAACAGGGCGAGAGGATTCTCTCACAAGAGCTGGATCAGGATTTGGGGAGGGGGTCAGTTACGCCTCGCCCCGGGCGTTCTTGACCAGCCGGCGGTACGTTTTTCGAACCGCTTTGTGAAGCCGTGCCGCAAATTCACCGCCGAGCCCATGACCGGCAATCAACTCCACCACATCGGCGAAGTCTTTGTGTGTACGACGAACATCTCCTTCACCACACGCCACCTTCATTTCGATGAGCCTCGCGAGCGTGGCAACAGGCAGGCCTTCGACGGTTTCGACTACGTGGGGATCGCCCGGGTCGGGGAGCGTCACTTCACTTCCTCTGCCCGCTCGCTCCCCCGCCACGAGAAACTGAAGCGGCACGCCCGATGGATCGCGAAATTCACGCTGCTCGGCATCCCAGACGAAACCCGCCGATTCGAGGCATCTGCGAATCCGCTCGCTCGAGCCCGGCGCGACCAGCACGTCGACGTCAACCGTCGTCCGCTGATACCCGTGAAGGCACACCGCTACTCCGCCTACGACCGCATGTGGAATGCCTTCGGAGGTCAGCGCCTCGTGACACCGCATGGCCGTCGCCCAGAGTGGCACCTGGCCCGCCATCGCGTAGGTCTCCTGAGCTGTAGTCATGGTCTGAGGATAGGGCGGAGTGAGGCAGAGTCGCAAACGACCGTCACTACGGCATCGTAGTCGGCCGTGTCGAACGGATCGAGGCCTGAACGCCCCGCAGGGCCCACCAGCCGGCGACGAGTTGCACCACGAGCAGGGCGAGGCCGGCCCGCGGGCTGCCCGTGAGCTGGTAGATGCCGCCGAAGGCGAGGCTGGCAGCGAAGCCCGTGAGCTTCGTGCCCACCTGCAAGACGCCGAACGTGGCCCCTGCCCTGCCCTCGGGCGCAAGATCGGCCACGGTGGCCCGGATCACACTCTGGATGCCACCGAGCACGAGCGCGAGAAGGACGGCGAGTCCATACAGCTGCGGCACCGTGCGGACGAACCAGGCGAGCACGAGCACGGCGACCCAGCCGGCCAGGCAGACGCCGATGGCGACACCGCGACTGGTCCGCGCGGAGAGCCAGCCGACGGCGAGCGCCCCTGGCAGGGCGACCGCCTGCACGAGCAGCACGAGCCGCACGAGGGCTTGGGCATCGAGCCGAAACTCCTCGAGGGCCACGCTCGAAAACTGGGCGATGGCCGTCTGCACCGCGCCGAGCACGAGCACGGCTCCCACGAGCACCGCCGCCAGCGGACGGCCGTCGGGGCCATCGGCGACGGGCGGCCGGGCGAGCGACCGGGCGAAGTCGAAGAGCTCGCGGGCCGACGAGGCCGCGTGGTGCTCCCCTGCCCCGTCGCCAAACCGCGCGAATGCCGCCGGCAGTGAAAACCCGAGCCACCACAGGCCCGTGAGGCCAAACGCGGCCCGTAGGCCACCGGTGGTGGTGAGGCCAAGCGAGTCGTGCATCGCGACGATCGCCGTGGCCGCGACAAGGGCGATCGCGCCTCCGGCATAGCCGGCCGCGAAGCCCGCTGCCGACAGTCGGTCGGCCCCCTTCCCCTCGGCGATCTTCGCCAGCAGGCTGCCGGTGAAGATCGCGGCCATGTCGAAGCCGACGCTCGCCAGCACGATCGAGGCCACGATGGCGATCCGCATGGCCGGGGGCACGGCGGCGAGCACGAGCAGGGCGGCGCTGCCGGCGACCACGCTCATCACGACGGCCCGCTGATGGCCGCGGCTGCGGTCGGCCCATGCGGCGAGCCACGGGGCAGCGACGGCCGAAACGAGCATCGCCGCAGCGAGTGTCCACGCCCAGACGACTCCCGGCTCCACGCCCCAGGGCCGATCGGCGAACACCACCTTCTCGACGTAGGCCACGACGAGCGTGATGAGCACGGTCGAAAAGCCGCTCGCCGCCCAGTCGAGCAGGATCCAGGCGACGGGGGCGGCGCGAGACGGGCGGGACGGAGTTTCCATGCCCGATTGTGCTCCACCACCGCCCGCAGCGACCAGCCCGAACGGGCGGCCTCCATCTTCTATACTTCGTGGCATGCACGCCGTCGGTCCGTCGCGAGCCTCCGCTCACACCGAATGCCGAGC
>JBILVW010000075.1:0-9810 GCA_044370205.1 Pirellulales bacterium
TTCGATGCCGGCCAGCCGGTCGCGCGCGGCAGTCACCAGCCGGGCCGCATCCTCGCGGCGGCGGCGGTAGTCGTCCCGCGACTCTTTGACGGCCTGCAGTACCTCCGGCGCCGCGTCGTCCACCGGAAAGGCGTCGAGCATCTCGATCGCGAACTTGTCCTGCCCTGCCCTGCCCCGTAGCAGGATCTCGTCGTGCATCTGGCCGGCGGCCAGGCGGGCGAGCGTCTTCCGCTCCGCCGCGAGATGGGCGAGATCCGGAAAATCGCGGAGCACCTCGTCGAGCTCGGCCCGGGCGTCGGCATACCGCTCGCTCTGCAGGAGCAGCCGCACGAGCCGGAGCCGCTGCTCGGAGTTGCCCCGATCCAGATGCGTAGCGATCACCCGCGAGAGCACGTCGCGGGGGACGGACGTGGTGGCCATTCGCATGTCGAGCACGAGCGGCTTCTCGGTCTGCAGCCCCTCCACCTTGACCCACCGCGGCGTGATCTCCGTGATCCCCTGCACGAGATCGATGCGGCCGGTGGCCGTGGCGAGCGACAGCGTGCGGCGGCCGTAGTCGTCGAACGGCGTCGCGGCCAGGATCGAGCCGATCCCGACCACCCGTCGCCCCTTCTCCGGTACGAGCTGCGGAATCGTGAGCCGCTCCGTGCCAAGCGTGTCGGCCGACCGCTCGGCGCGGACGACCCGCCGCTTCGACACCATCGTGCGGGTGAGACCGTCGTCGCACACGAGAATCGGCTGCCCCGCCTGCTGCTCCGCCGCACCATCTTCGAGCGGATTGTCGGCCACGCCCCCGACCATCGCGAAGCTCCCGTCGAGCACGCGGCCATCGGCGAGTTCCACGCGATCGCCGCGCGCCGTCGGCAGGAGCACGACCGCGATCAGCAGTAGGAGCAAGGCACGACGCGCCATGAAAACAATTGCGTGTGAGAAATGCAAAGGAGGACGAGGTTAAAAATGCCGCCTGGTTTTGCGCTATCGTATCGGCATTGGCGAATTGCGAACTCCGCAACGCGTAGCCGACCGGGGGCCGCGCGCAGCCGCCGGTGAATTTTGACTGGCAGAGTTGGTGAACCACTTCAGTTGAGCATGCGACGTCAAAATCCGCCGGCGGCGAGCACGTGCCCCCGGTCGGCGGTTTGGGCGAGTTGACGCCACTCGCCGCGGCTTGACGCCGCACCACCACGCGCCGGACAATCCTTCCTAGTTCGCCCTGCCTGCCACCGGATGCCGCCGCCCCGATGAACCGCCCCGCCATCAAGAAGGCCCTTCTCTGGGGCGTGGCCGCCACGCTGCTCCTGCCCATCGTGCTGGCCGTGGTGCTCGGCCTCGGCGGACTGCTCGGCGCCGTGGGGGATGCGGCCGGTGCGAAGGCGTGCAGCCGCATGGCGCTCGTCGCGGGGGCGGCATGGCTGGTGGCGATCGTGGCGACGACCGCCACCACGGCCCTGGCCCTGCTCGATCAGGCTCCGCCGCCGCGGCGACTGAAGCGGCGCCGCAGGCGACGCCGAGAAAGACTGCGACGTCCGCCGCGGGGCCTTGGCGAAGAGCCTGGAGAACGCCGCAGCTGACGCCCCTTGGGCCGGGTGGAGCGCACGCTAGCCATGCCAGTTTCCTTTCGCTGCACCGGCTGTCGCGCCAAACTGCACGTGCCCACCCGCTGGGCGGGAGGGAGCGTGCCCTGCCCCAAATGTCAGACGCGGGTCATCATTCCCGCGGGGCCTGCCGAGCCCACGGGGCGGCCGGCAGCGGCCTTCGAGGGCCGCACCCTCGAGCGGTCGCTCGCGAAACTCGAGTCCGCCGCCGGCGGCTCGTTCGCCGACTCGAGCTTCGAACTCCCGCCCGCCGAGGAGCCGGTCGTCGCCGAGAGCACCGGATCGGGTGTGACACTGCCGCCGTGGGTCATTTATGCTGCGTTCTTCGGTTTCGCGGCATGTGCTGCGGGCGGATTCATCCTGGGCATGTGGTGGGCGGCGTCGGCCGTGAAACAATGACTGCGGTCATGATTCGACAGGGCACATGGGTGGCCGTGACGCTCGCTGTCGTGGCCTGCGGCGCCGCCACTCGCCCTGCCCTCGCGCAGGGCGTGAGCTTTTCCAAGCAGGTCGCTCCGCTGCTGACAGCGAAGTGCGGCGGCTGCCACATCTCGGGCCGGCGCGGCGGCTTTCAGTTCACGTCGTACGACGCCCTGATGAAGACCGGCATGGTGCAGAAGGGCCAGGGCAGTTCCAGCCGCATCGTGGAGGTGATCGAGACAGGCGACATGCCGCGGGGCGGCGGCAAGGTGTCGAAGGAGGATCTCGCGATGCTCACCTCGTGGATCGACGCCGGCGCGGCGTTCGACGGCCCGGATCCCATGGCCCGGTTCGTAGGCGTGCCCGCGGCGGGGGGCGGCATGCGTCCCCGGCCGCAGGAGCGCAAGGCCCAGCCCCTCAAGGAGGGCGAGGTGTCGTTCGCCTTCGATGTCGCGCCGATCCTGCTCGAGAAGTGCTCCCGGTGCCACGGTGGCGAGCGGCCCCAGGCCGACCTCGGGCTGACCACACTCCAGGCCCTGCTCAATGGCGGCGAGACCGGCCCGGCGGTCGTGGATGGCAAGGGGAGCGAGAGCCTGCTCGTCAAGAAACTGCTCGGCAAGGGCATCGAGGGGCAGCGGATGCCGCGGGGCGGGCCGCCGCTTGCCGACAAGGATATCGCCACGATCTCGAAGTGGATCGACCAGGGGGCGAAGCTCGACCTGCTCACCTGGACCTCGCATCTCGACGACGTGGCCGCGGCGGGCCGGGCCCGATCGCTCTCCGACGCCGAGCTCAAGCCGGTGCGGGCGAAGGCGGGCGAGGTGCTCTGGCGGATGGCGATTCCAGATGACGAGGCGCTCGTCGAGCCGCGGGAGCGGGTGCACGTGATCGGCAACCTGCCGGCCTCACGCCTGAAGGAGATGGCAGACGTGGCGGCCGACGCCGAGGCGGCCGTTCGCAAGGAGCTCGTCGGGGGCGACGGCCTCCTGCGCAAGGGCGGCCTCGTGCTCTACGTGTTTCGCAAGTCGTACGACTATTCGGCGCTCTGGCAGCAGACGCTCGGCGGCGAACGGCCGAAGGGCGTGAACGGCCATGGCGGTGCCTCGGGCGACGTGGTCTACGGGGCGGTGGTATTGCCCGCGACGCCGCCGGATGACGCGAGCGTGGAACTCATGATGGCCGAGCAGCTGGCTGCGGGGTCGCTGGCGGGCCGCGGCCTGCCCGACTGGTTTGTGAAGGGGGCGGCCCGCGCCGTCGCCATGAAGGCCGTGCCCAAGGCCAAGCTCGTGAAGGACTGGAAGCGGGAAACGCCCGAGGCGCTGCGGGCGATCGGCTCGACGGCCGACTTCTTTTCGGTGCATGCCGATCCGGCCGCGCTCCCGCTCGCCGCCAGCGGCTTCGTGGGAGCACTCGCCACGCCGACCTCGAAGCTCCGTCAGCTCCTCGCCCTCGTGGACGGCGGCCAGGACTTCGATACGGCCTTCACCAACGTCTACCGCAACAAGCCCCAGCCCCTCTTCGAAGCCTGGGCCCTCAAAGAGGCGAAGAAGAAGTAGCGGCGGGGATGCTGCCTAACGGCGAGGCGAGCGGGTCGGTGCAAGCTCGAGGAGCATTGGGCCGCCGCGGCCCACCGCGACGATCTGAAAGACCGCGAAGCGGCGACTTGTACCGCCCGCGAGCCGGCGTTTCAGCGTGAGAGATGCCTTTCGGCGGGAGCGGGCGGCGACACGTTTTCCACCGTAATGCCGTGGTGTCCTGGGATGCGGAGAGCTCGTTGAAATAAAACCGGGGTGGCCTTGGATCCCGGGGCAGGTGATCCGGACGCCCGACAGCCGGAGCTGACGGTGCCGGCGTGACCCGCAACCAGAACCAATAGTCGGCCCCCAACGAGCCTCGTTAAGAGCTCACCGGCATGGAGTGGACCGCATCACGAACATGGCAGAAAACGTATCGCCGCACGCTCCTTTCGCCGCTCAGGCGTCGACCGACTCGCGACCGTGGGGCTCGAGCGACTTGGTGTTCCGCTCGAGGGCCATCACGATCATATGCCTTCGGGAGCCATCTGCCGAGCTGGCGACGATCGGGAGCACCTGCCGCTTGTTGGGCAGGTCGGCCCGCACGCGGAACGTGCCGTCGGGCTGCACCTTCACCGGCTCGCCCTGAAACGTGACGCGGGCGTTGGGCTGCGTGGCTCCGTAGACGAGCACCTCGGCATCGACCTCGAGCTGGAATCCGGGCCGATCCGCGGCCTCACCGTCTTCGTCGTCGGGGAGGCTGCGAGTCGCCGGGGGCACCATCGGCCGCTGCAGCCGCTCCTCGAAGAGCTCCTGGAGTTCCGTGCTGTTGTTCTCGGGCGAGAAGCCGCCGCTCATGGCGTAGATGCGGTCGCAGTCGCCGAGAATCTCGCCCCAGTGCGTGTCGAGCGTGTCGCTCTGCGTGGCGGTGGGCATGCTCACGGCGTTGCTGCGGCCCAGGGCATGGAACCGGCCCGACGCGGCCAGATAGCCGATTTCCACCCGGCACCGCATCGGCTCGCGGATGTCGATGAACCAGTTCTTCACGCCGCCGTGGATTTCGATCTCTCGCACGACCTGGGCCGAAGCCGAGCCCTCGAGGCCGGTTTCGATCCGCAGCACGCGGAGCACCGGACGGGCCGAATGCCACTCGGGGCCGAGGGCGGCCTGGGCGCGGCCGACACTGCGGGGCGTGATCTCCCAGAAGGCATGGAGCCAGTGCGGGCCGCGGACCATGAGCACCATCCGGTCGCGAGGCTGGCGGATGGTGCGGCCAGCCTCCGGGCCCGTGGCGAGGCTCTTCGCCTTTGCGAGTCGGTCGCGGGCCTCGGCGATTCGGCGGGCCACTTCGGGATTGGGCTGCTTGGGCGTGATCACCGGGGCCGAACGGGATACCGATACGGTGCCGTCGCAGGCCGTCTGACGAGCCAAGCTGGATTTGGCCCGTCGGATGAGCGCACGAATGAGCTGATCCTTACGCATGGAATGCCAGCCCTGCACGCCATGCTGTTTGGCGAGGCGGGCCAGGTCACGAACCGGCTTTTCCCGAAGGCTGGCGGACGTCATGCGGATGGATCCTCGGTGCCTCTGAAGCCGCGGGAAGCCCCGACGGAGCGTCCCTGACAAGCTCTTCAGTCGAGGCTACCCAGAAAGACCCGCGCTGGCAAACTTTCGGCTGGTCTGGATGGCGCGCAAGCCTTTTGAGGCAAAAGGCTTAGTGCAAGCCAGCCTCGTGAAAGCCCCCAGCCGCAAGTCGGGGGATGATGCGGCCGCAAGCAGATCCCCCGGCTTGCGCCTGGGGGCTTTCATGAAGCGCAGATCCCCCGGCTTGCGCCCGGGGGCTTCCATCCGGCAGGTCAGTCGCCCCGGAGCTTGAGGCTGCGCTCCGTGAGCTTCTCCCGCACTTCGTTGAGGCTCGTCACACCGAAGTTCTTGCACTCGAGCAAGTCTTCGGCCGTCCGCCGCACGAGGTCGCCGATCGTGTTGATGCCCAGCTTCGTGGTGCACTTGCGGGCCCGCACGGAGAGGTTGAGTTCCGTGATCGGCTGGGAGTAGATCTCCTGCTCGTCGGCCGAGGCCTCGACGGGCTCCGGCTCCGGCTCCGCAGCCACCGGTGCGGCCGTGGCCATCTGGCCGAGACTCAGTCCCTTGGACGCGAGCATCTCCTTGATCTCGACGAGGCTCGTCTCGCCGAAGTTCTTGCTGGCGAGAATCTCCTCTTCCGACGTCCTGGCCAGATCGCCGAGCGAATGGATGCCCATCTTCTGCAGGCAGTTGCGGCTGCGGACGGAGAGTTCAAAGTCGCTCACCGGCAGGCTGAGCACCTGGTCGAGCCGATCCCGCTGCTTCAACTCCTGCTCACCGGTTTGCAGGTCGCCGGCCGCCGATGAGTCGCGGAGGAAAAGCCGGGCCCGCTGGTGGTCGGGGATGGCCTCCAAAATGCGGCGGTAGCACTGCTGGGCACGGGTGAAGTCGTTCTTGTCCTCGAAGATGATTCCGAGATTGATGAGGCTGCCGAGCGTTGGCGGATACCGCTCCAGCGACTTCTCGTAACAGGCCTGGGCTTCCGCATCGTTGCCCAGGCGGTCGTTGATCACGCCGAGGGCGAACAGGGCGCCAGGGTGGCCGGCATCACAGGCGATGGCCTTCTCATACGCAGCTGCAACCTCGGTGATCGGCGCCCCGGCATCGGCCAAAAGGCCTGCCTTTGCAGCCCAGAAGTCGGCCGAAGAGGCCCCCTCGCTGGCGACGGCATCCAATTCTTTGCGGGCGTCGTCGTGCCGGCCGCTCGACCGCAGCGACTCGGCTGCGGCTGCCATGCACGTCACCGCGTCGTAGCCGGCCTTGCGGGCGGCGGCGAGCGTCTCGCTGGCCTTGTCGTGGGCGCCGACGGCGGCGTGGGCCAGACCTTGATGGAAGAGGGCGAGCGCCCCACCGTCACCCGACCGCAGCGTCTCGAGAGCGTCTTTCGCTCGGCCGAGCAGCCGCTGGCAGACACCGAGCCGCACCGACGCCGCGGGGCTCCGCTCGGTGCTGGCCTCGAGTTCCCGCACCGCTGATTTCAGTTCGCGGTGGGCGGCAGCCTCATGGCTGAGGGCTTCCACCAGCGCCCGGACCTCCGTCGGACCGAAGGGCCCGTTGCCGAGGATCAGATCGCGGATGTCGGAAGTGGCGGTGGCAACCATCGGGAGCAACCTCTTGTCGGAATACGGATTAAAACACGAAAGCCAGCGGCGGGAGTCGAACCCGCAACCCCCGCATTACGAATGCGGTGCTCTGCCAATTGAAGCTACGCTGGCGAGACGATCGGCCCGGAAGCCCCGGGGGGAGCAGCGGCCGAAGCCCCGCAAAACTAGCGCACGGACTGCCCGATCGTCAAGAGAAGCCCTGTTTTTGGCCCTCGTTCCGCCGCCCGGAGGCCACCTATGCAACAAGGGTGGGGCCTCCGACCCGGCAGGATCGCCCTGCCGAAAGCAGTGCGGGTCAGGGGCATGACGTCCGCACGGCTCGAAAAAGTCGGAGGCCCCACCCTTGGTGTGGTGGAACCGGGTCGGGCATCCCCGACTGGAATCAACGGTTGCACGGCCTGTGCCAAACGGGCCACAAAGCCACGAAACGCATTTCGTGGCCGCATTCGCGATCAATCGGCAGTCCGCAGCGTCTGGGCAGGTGTCCGTCGCGCGTTCGATTTTGCAACGGCCGGCGCAGGATCGAACGTCCGCGACGACCTGCCGGCTCGCGACGGCCACCGCTATCATTCGGTTCGCTGTCGTGTCCGCCGCTTCTGTCGGAGGCTGTTTGTGAATCCTCGTCTGCCCGCACTCATTGGTCGGCATCGCTGTGGCCCGGGGCATCCGCTGCTCGTGATCGCGGGGCCGTGCGTGATCGAGAGTGAGGAACTCTGCCTGCGGATCGGCGACGCCCTGGCGAGGATTGCGGGCGACCTCGGGGTGCAGGTCGTGTTCAAGGCCTCCTACGACAAGGCCAACCGCACGAGCGTCGCGTCATTCCGTGGGCCTGGCATCGACGACGGGCTCGCAGTGCTCGAGCGGGTGCGGGCGGCCACGGGGTTGCCCGTGACCACCGACGTGCATCTGCCCGAGCAGGCCACGGCGGCCGGCCAGGTGTGCGACATGCTGCAAATCCCGGCGTTCCTCTGCCGGCAGACCGATCTGCTTCTGGCCGCTGCAGCGACGGGCAAGGCCGTGAACGTGAAGAAGGGGCAGTTCGTGGCCCCGAGCGACATGAAGCACGTGGTGGCGAAGCTGCTCGCCGGTGGCTGTCGCGACGTGCTCCTGTGTGAGCGCGGCACGTTCTTCGGCTACGGCCGGCTCGTCAACGACTTCGCGGGGCTGATCACGATGCGGGCCCTGGGCGTGCCGGTGATCTTCGATGCCACCCATTCCGTGCAGCAGCCGGCGAGTCTCGGTGAGGCGACCGGCGGCGATCGGACGCTCGTGGAGCCGCTGGCCCGGGCGGCGGCGGCGGTCGGCATCGACGGCGTGTTCTTCGAGACCCATCCCGAGCCGGATCGCAGCCCGAGCGACGGACCCAACATGGTGCCGCTTGCCGAACTGCAGGGCGTGCTCCAGCGGGTGCTGCGGATTCACGAGGCCAGACTCGCGGGAGAGGTCACGTGAACCCTCGGCCGTGGCGTGTGGCCCTCGCGACGGCGGTGATCGTCGTCGTTTCGCTCGCCGGCTGCGGGCCGCGTCCGGTGGCGTCCGGCGGACGTGAATCCGCTGGCAGTCAGTCGGCCGGCCGCGACGGGAAGCCGGCCATATCGCAGGCTGCGCGGCAGAGGCTGCTCGCCGGCGCCCTGGCGGTGCTCGATCGCTTCGACGACTTCGACGAGTCGCGCGGGGCCGAACTCGTGTTCGACCGGCTGGCCCAGTGGAGCCGCGTGGCGGCCGCGCTGACTGCCGACGAATGGCAGCCCGACCCGCTCGTGAACATGCTGCCCGAGCGGCTGCGGACGGCCGCCCCCGAGCCGCTCGATGCCCAGGGATTCAACGCCGCCGCCGACGTGATGTTTCTGCGGGATCAGCGCTGGCTCGCCGACATCGCGCGGCAGGCCCGCGGCGACGCGGTGGATGATCTGGCGATCGCGACGAACCTCTTCAACTGGACCGTGCGGTCGCTCGCGGCCGTCAGCGATCCGCCGCTCGTGCCCTCGGAGTCGAACCCGGGCAGCCGCTGGTTTCTGCCGGGCGAGATCCTGCTCGCCGGCCGCGGCAGCCCGCCGCAGCGGGCCTGGATATTCCTGGAGTTCGTGCGGCATGCCGGGCTGACGGGCGTGATGCTCGCCACGGTTGATGCGGATGGCGGCGTGCGGCCGTGGGTGCCGGCGGTCGTCAGCGGCGGCAACGCGTATCTCTTCGAGCCGGCCTACGGCATGCCGATCGCGGGCCCCGGTGGCCGCGGAGTCGCCACGGTCGCCGAGGCCGCCGCGGATCCGGCGATCCTGGCGGCGCTCTCGCTCCCCGACCGGCCCTACCGTGTTCAGGCGGCCGACATGGATCGGCTCGCGTGTCTGGTCAATGCCGATCCCTGGACGGCGTCGCGACGGATGGCGGCGCTCGATGTCGATCTGCGATCGGCGCGTGACATGAAGATTGCGGTCGCCGCCACCGCGACGGCCGAGCAGGCCCGCGCGGCCCTCCCCACAGCGGCACTGGAGCGGCCGGTCGGAGTGTGGGAGTTTCCGTGGGAGACGGTCGCCCGGCGGCGGACCGGCGGCGCGGCGGTGGGCTCGGCTGCGATGCGTGAACTCGCGCCGCTCCAGATCACGCTGGTGGCCTCGGGCGACGGCCCCGACGCTGGCCGCCCGCTGCGGCCGCTGTATGCCGCCCGCCTGCGGGAGTTTCGCGGTGAGTGGGACGGTCCGACCGGCGCGAAGGCGGCGTATCTCGCGGCCCGACCAGGCCGCGACGTGATCGCCGCCGCCGTCCGCGGACTGTCCCCCGAGCAGGCCGATGCGGCCCGCCGGCTCTATGGACAGATGAAGGAAGACGCCGCCTACTGGCTCGGCGTGCTCACGCTCGCAGAGGGGGAATATGAGGCGGCGATCGATTACCTGCGCCGGATGACGCTCGAATCCGCGCCCGACACCAGCTGGTCCGACGCGGCCCAGGTAAACCTCGCGCAGGCCTATCTCGGCCTCGGTAAGAAAGCGGAAGCCGCCGCGGCGTTCCGTGAGGACCGCTCCCCCCAAAGGTTCGGCAGCCGCCTCCGGGCAGCCCAACTCGAAGCGGATGCCGGCCCGTAGTTTCCCTTTCCAT
>JBILVW010000437.1:0-2702 GCA_044370205.1 Pirellulales bacterium
ACCACGTCGGTGAATCTGGCCGTGGCACTGGCCCGCGCAGGACGAAAAGTCTGTCTCATCGACCTCGACCCGCAGGCGCACGCCACGCTGCATGCCGGAGTAGCGGCCGGATCACACCCTCTTTCGGCCTTCGACGTGCTCACCGCCGGCCAGCCGCTCGAGGCAGCGACGGTCGCGGTCGCCGAGAACCTCTCGGTCGTGCCATCGCACATCGACCTTTCTGCGGTGGAGATGGCCCTTGCGGGCCGGTCGGGGCGGGAGTCGATTCTCCGCCAGCGCATCGAGGCTGATCCACGGTTCAGCGGCGACGCGGCGGTCGGAAGCCGATTCGATTATCTGGTCGTCGATTGCCCGCCATCTCTCGGCCTGCTCTCGCTCAACGCTCTGGCCGCCGTGGACGAGGTGCTGCTCCCGTTGCAGCCCCATTTTCTCGCGCTCCACGGCCTGAGCAAGCTGCTCGAGACGATCGAGCTTGTTTCAGAACGCGTGAACCCCAGGCTCCGCCTGCTGGGCGTCGTGCTCTGCATGTATGAGAGCGGCACCCGGCTGGCCGGTGAGATCGGCCGCGATGTCACCGACTTCTTTGCTGCAGCAGCAGCGTCTCACGCTGCCTGGCGTGAGGCGAAGGTTTTCGAAACACGCATCCGGCGGAACATCCGGCTCGCGGAGGCGCCGAGCTTCGGACAGTCGATTTTCGATTACGCGCCCGATTCCCACGGAGCCATCGATTACCAGGCCCTTGCGGCCGAGGTCGATCAGGCGGCCGCAGTGGGCCTGGAGGTCGAGCGGTTCGCTGCTTGATGCGGGCCGCGGGAGAGCAGTTCGGCGAGCGGGCTCCGAGTCGAATCGGCCGGAGCGTCAGGGCCGTACAGTTCCGGCATCCACCAGTATCGCGACTCGCAGGGATCCACTCCCGCGAGCACGCCAGTGGGGTCGAAGTCCTCTGCCGACACGAAACGGTCTGCCACAGTCTCGAATTGGGCTCGAGCCGCGTCGGCATGCGACGGCTGGAAGGGCACGGGTGGACAGAGAGGGTTTTTCTGAAGCATGGCGAGTCGCTGGCCCGAAAGCCTTGTCAGCCGGGCGTGTACCACGAAGGGTGGTGCCAGCCCAACCCCGCTCTGCTCATCGGCGGCCTCGGAGTCGCACGACGAGTCGGACGAGATTTTGTCAGCTATGCCGAAATTGTGATTTGGGCACCTTGGGCAATCAAGGAGAGGTGGGCGCTCTGGTGGATTTTTCTGTTTTTTTCGCAAAATCCCGGGGTTCGCTATGCTCTTGCGGTATCACGGCGTTCGTTCCGAATTGCCTTTTGGAGCCGGAAACCGGGCCATGCCCAGGCTGAGATTTGGCCTTTTGCTGCTTGTGCTGGCCACGGCTGGGGGAGATGCCGCCGCCCAGCCGCCTGGCTTTCGACAGCTTTCGCCCGGGGCGATCACGGTCATCAGCCCCAATCGGTCGGCGGCCGACACGCTGCTCCGGGGGGATATCCCAGACATCACGGCCAGGTTTGACCTGAAGTGGACTCCGAGGCAGGCGCCGGCCGGGGGCACGCTCTTCGCCCGCGGCCATGACCGCGAGTCATCCCGTGACATCTGGTGTCTCGAGTTCGCCTTCAAGCCGCCCCGGACGATCGAGATCGATGTGCCTGTTTCAGGCGAGCGGATGCAGCGGACGCGGGTCTGGTACCTCGTCTATCGGGTCCGAAACCTGGGCGGACGGCGGGCGGTGATCGACCCGGAAAATCCTCTCAACCGTGGCACGGAGCCCTTCGAGGCGCCCATCCGCTTCGTGCCCCAATTCGTACTCGAGAGCCGTGAGCCGGTCATGCCCGACGATGGTGCCGTCGCCTACCGTGCCTACCTCGATCGCGTCGTCCCCACGGCGCTAGCGCCGATTCGAGATCGCGAGGACCCACGCCGCACGTTTTTCGATAGCGCCTCGATGGCTGCCGAAGAGCTGCAGCCAGGTGACGAGCGGTGGGGCATCGCCGTCTGGGAGGGGGTCGATCCGCGGATCGATTTCTTTTCGATCTACGTTCGCGGCCTCACCAACGCGATTCGCTGGCGGCAGCGGCCAGATGCCGTGATCGCCGCAGGAGCTGATCCAGGGGCAGGCATGGAGCAGACGCTGCAGGCCCTGCGGCTCGATTTCTGGCGACCGGGTGACGGCAAGGGGGCCGACGACGAGCAGATGAGCATCGGATTTGCCGGCATGTTCGAGCGGATGACCCTGGGCGGCAGGCTGCTCGAAGACCTGGGGCGAAGCCAGGCTTCCGAGGCGGATCCGGCGGCAGGGCTGGCCCGCCTGAAGCTGACGTGGGCCGACCTGCTCGAGCCCGAAGGGGAGGACGCAGCGCCGAGCCTGCTGCCGCTCGTGAAGGTTCTGACTGGGCTGGATGGGGTGTCGACGCCGCGTGAGCGGGGCGAGATCGTTCGGCAGATTCTCGGTGATCAGGCCCCCGGTGCATTCGAGGAAATCGCCCGGGAGGCGGCCGGCCCGGTGGACGGCGAACGGGAGCGGGTTCGGCGGGAGGCTCTCGCCGGGATCGACCTCGATCCGGCGGCCTTCGAGGCCGAGCCTCTGTCGTCTTTGACGCGGGTGCTGCGAGAATTGGAATCGCTGCCGTCAGCCCGTGCCAGGGCGGACGCGGCCGAGGGTTTTTTCGGGCCGGCCGGAGTGCGGGTTGAATGGCTGCGGCG
>JBILVW010000438.1:0-2697 GCA_044370205.1 Pirellulales bacterium
AGCACGTAGCGGACGCGGGCGATGCGGCCGTGTTCGCCGCGGATCACGGAGAGCCGCTCCAGCGCGAAGGGCGGCCGGGCACAGTATCGCAGCAGGTGCTCGAGACTCTGAAAATAGCTCGGTACGTCGCGGTCGATGAGCCGCGGGTTGACGACGATCACGTCGTCGCGGCCGTCAGCCCCCAGGTCGGCCACGGCGAGCCGCTCGGCCCGACCGTCGAGCCCGATCACCCGCATGCCCTGCCAGCCGTCGAAGGCGGGGGCCGTTTCGTGGGCGCACGCCGCGGGCGAGGAGGAGGGCGGAAACCAGGCGGGTGCGGCGGTGTATAGAAGGCATGCCGACGAGCATAGCCGTGGGCCGCGCCGTTCTCAACGATGCCACCCCGCCCGCGCCGTGCACAGGTCCGCTAGCAGACGGTGGAACAAGTCTGCCCGAGCAGGATGCGATGGCCAGGTCGATCGACCGGAAAAGGTCACGGACGCCCTTTTTCACGGACAGCTAGCGGGTGACATCGAGAACGTGGAGGCGATAACCGATGGTGGCCAACACGCGGCCCGGCCGCGCGACGTTGGCAAGCACGACCGTGACCGCCAAACCCCCCGAGGTGCGATTGGCGAGTCGGGTGCCGCTACGAAGAACGAGTTGCGTGCCGACCAGGCGAAAGGCTTTGGCGTCCGGACCTGCGAGCGACAACTTCGTGCCCTCCCGGTTTGCGATCACGACGGTGGCGACGGCGCGATTCGCGTTGACGCTCACGGTTTTTGGCAATGAGCCAACGGTGATCTTCAGACCGAGTGTCGATCCCGGGAGATTGGCAACCGGCTGCACGGCATGGCCGCCGTAGCCGGACGAGGCGAACGCGGCCCATGCGGCGTTGCCGGCACGATGCCGCACGACGAGCGGACTACCCGGGCCGATATCGAACTGGGGCGCGGGATCGCCGAAAAAGTCGATGATCGTCGGCGGATCGCCGCGGAAATCGATCGTGGCGAGGGACGTGCAGTCCATGAACGGGCCGTCCCCGATCCGCTCGACGCTGGCCGGGATGGCGATCTGCCGCAGGGCGGAGCAACGGAAGAAGGCCAAGGCGCCGATCTCACGGACGCTGCCCGGGATGGAGACCGCCGCGAGCGATGTGCATCCGCTGAAGGTGTCTGACTCGATCTTCGGCAGGCTGCCCGGGATCGCGATGGACTTCAGTGCGGTGCAGCCCCTGAAGGCTCCGTCGCCCAGGAACGCGAGGCCTCCCGGCAGGGGAGCGGCGGCCAGCGCGGTGCAATTCCAAAACGCATGGCTGCCGATCGTCGTGACGGTGGCCGGAATCGTCACCGTCGCCAGTTGCGTGCAGTCCGCGAACGCGTAATCGCCGATACCCCTGATGCCGGACGGAATCCTCACGGTCTGCAGGCTCGTGCAGCCGGCGAAGATGCCGTGTTCCAGCGTCCCCAGCCTGGCCGTCATCGCGACGCTCCTCAAGTTGGAGCAGCCCGCGAACGCGTTGCGGCCGACCTGCGTGACCGTGTCGGGAATGACGAGGCTCGTGAGCCCGTCGCAGTCCCAGAAAGCTTGGACCCCAATGAACCGGACACTACTCGGAATTGTAAGGCTCGCGATCCCGCTCTCCATGAAGGCCGAGTCGCCGATCCAGGTGACGCTGCCGGGGATGGTGACGCTGACCAAATTCCGGGCGCCGAAGAACGCCCAGGCCCCGATCGTTGTCACGGGCAGGCCATCGATCGCGCGCGGGATAACGACCGAAGTGGTCGCCTCGTCGATACCTGTGATGGCGATGCGGGCATCGCCGACGACGTAGCGGAGCGGACCGAATCGCTGCTCCAGCGGCTCGGCGGCGACGACCACCGCGTTAACGGAGGGCTCCACCGGCCCGGGGACCGGCGCCGGCAGTGAGGCCAACGCATGACGCTCCTCCAGGCGTTCGAAACGCGGGAGGAAAGCTGTACGAAACATGGAACCTTGGCTTCGGGACATTGCAGAGGCTTCCGCGGCCGGAGGGCACTCAAGGCCTCAAACGCGTATTGAGCGGTGATACCACGAACGCCTCGATCCGCGAAGCGGTCGGCCCAGCGGGCATGTCGTCCCAGGAGAACGGCAATCAAGGATAGGTCGGCCAATGGCACTTCGGCAAGCGTCGGCCGAGCAGCGAGGACCATGAGGAGCAACAGCCTGGACCGACCGGGCTGGATGCGACGCTCGCTTCGAGGTGCCGAGGAGCTTCCTATCCACGCTCAAGGCCGGGTTCTTCTCGTTGGCGCGAGCCCGTCTTGAAACCGCTCTTCTCACTGGCCGTCCGCACCGTGGCATGGAATGCCATCAGAGGCTGTGGATGTCGATCACGGGCAGCTCATCTATCCGTCCCTGAAAGATTGCCCGGTCGTCGTGGACCTGCACGAGCTCTCCCCAGTCGGTCGGCGGGCCACGGGCCGGCGAGACGGGCGGTGGTTCGAGCGGTTCGCCACTCTGCATGAAGCAACATGTGTGTCAGGATCTTCCGGATCGGCCCTGGCTCGGTGATGAACGCGATCAGCCGGATGTCGCCACCACACCCCGGGCACTCCAGCGGAAACTCCCCCCCCACCCGGGCCATGAGTTTGGCCCACGCGATCCGGGAGGTGTCGTGGGAGGGCAGTTTGTCGCATGAGTCGCAGCCGTGGCAGGTGGCATCTCCGTCCGCCGCAT
>JBILVW010000076.1:0-9787 GCA_044370205.1 Pirellulales bacterium
CATTCCGGCCCGCGACCCCGCCGCATCGCTGCGGCCGTTTCAGCGGCTGTTCCCCCACTCCACGACCCGAGAAAGGTATCGGGCCGTCACGACCGGTTTCTTCAGCAAAACCGGAACGGGGGGCGTTACTGAGGCAAAGGCAGGCCCATCTGGGCCATCAGCAGCTTCATGTCGTCCCAGACGTCCCGCTTGGCGGCCGGATTTCGCAGGAGATAGGAGGGGTGGTAGGTGCAGATCACCTGGGCGGATCCGTAGGTGAACCATCGCCCGCGCAGCCTGCCGATCGGGTCGGTCGTCTGGAGCAGGGCATGGGCAGCGGTCGTGCCGAGGCAGCAGATGAACTCCGGGGAGATCGTCGCGAACTGCCGTTCGAAGAAGGTGCGGCAGTTGGCGACTTCGTCGGGCAGCGGCGTGCGATTCTCCGGCGGCCGGCACTTCAGCACGTTGAGGATGTACACGTCGTCGCGGGAGAGCGTACAGGCCTCGATGATCTTCGTGAGCAGCTGACCAGCCCGCCCCACGAAGGGCTCGCCCGAGGCGTCCTCGTCGGCACCCGGCGCCTCGCCGAAGAAGCAGAGTCGGGCGTCGGGACGGCCGACGCCGAACACGGTCTGCGTCCGCGTGGCAGCAAGCTCCGGGCAGCGGTCGCAATCGGCCACCTGCTGCCGCAGGATCGCCAGCGACCGCACGCGATCGCCGGCCGCAGCGGCGGATCCCGCGGCCGAATCGCGAGCCGGTGTCGGCGGCGCCACGGCAGCGTTGACCTGTGAAGCCACAGCGGCCGCGCTCCGCCGCCGCCTCGGGAGCATCTGCACGCCGGCATCGGCGAGGCTTTGGAGCCGCTGTTTCAGTGCCCGAGGGTTGCCTGCATCCATGCGGACTACAGCGCGCGGCGGAATCGCTTCGGGGTCCGGCCCTTGCCGAGGAGCGTCGCGGCCGGCGGCCGCTTGGGCTCTTCCGACGTCGCCGGCTCGGCCGCGGCGGTCGAGCGGTCGAAGCCGCCCGTGGGCAGAGCCCGCACCTCGGCCACCGGCTTCGCCCGACGATCGAACGCCTCGAAGCCCTCGATCTCGTCCCGTTTGAGCAGCCGCTCGATCCGCATCTCGATTCGCGTGAGCTGCGGCCCCTCCTCGGGAGCCACGAACGTGAAGGCGATGCCCTCGCGGCCCATGCGGCCCGTGCGGCCCACGCGGTGGACGTAATCGTCGCAGAACTCGGGGATGTCGTAGTTCACGATGTGCGACACGCTCGACACGTCGATGCCTCGGCCCACGACGTCGGTGGCCACGAGGACCTTCACCGTCCCGTCGCGAAACTGCCGCATCACCCGGTCGCGGACGCTCTGGGCGAGGTCGCCATGGATGCAGGCCACTTCCTCCTGCGTCCGCGAGCGGCGCCGCGACAGTTTTTCGTGGATCTTGTCGGTGCCCCGCTTGGTGCGACAGAACACGATCACCTGACGGGGCTCTTCTCGCTCGAGCAGCTTTTCGAGCAGATCGAACTTTCGCGTGGGATCGACGGTGAAATACCGCTGCTCGATCGTTTCCACAGCCAGTTCGTTGGTGGAGAAGTCGAGAATCTCCGGATCCCGCATGTAGCGGGTGGCAAGCTTTTGCACCGGCGGCGGCACGGTGGCGGAGAGCAGCAGCGTCTGCCGGCTCTCGGGGCACCGCCGCAGGATCTTCTCGATATCGGGACGGAACCCGATGTCGAGCATCCGGTCGGCCTCGTCGAGCGTGACGATGTCGAGCGCCGAGAAACCGAGCGTGCCTCGGCTCATGTGGTCGAGCACACGTCCCGGCGTGCCGACGACCACGGCTGGGTGCTTGGCCAGCTTGTCGATTTGGCCCTTGATCGGCTTCCCGCCGTAGACGGCGACGCAGTGGATTCCCGAGCCGTGGGCGAGCTTCTCGAACTCGTCCTTCACCTGCACGGCGAGCTCGCGGGTGGGCACGAGCACGAGTGCCCGCGGTCCCCCCTCACGCCCTGGCTGGTGCATCCGCTCCAGGATCGGCAGCACGAACGACGCCGTTTTGCCGGTGCCGGTGCGGGCCTGGCCGAGCACGTCCACGCCGGCGATCGCCCGCGGGATCAGCCCAGCCTGGACGGGCGTGGGCATCGTGTAGCCCGCGCGATCGACCGCGGCGAGCGTGGCGGGAGAAAGCCCGAGGGGGCGAAAGCCGCCGCCATCGGGAACCGCTGCGGGCTCAGCCGTCGCGGGCCGCTCCTCGCGGCTCTCCGATGCACGCGACTCGCTGCGACGCTCCTCGGTCGGCTGACGTGCCGCCGCCTCTTCCGATTCTTCGCGTCGCGAAACCGGCCGCTCCATCGCGGCCTCTTGAACCCCGGATCGACGATTCGATCCGGCCTGCCGACCCGTCTCCGCCGGGCGGCGTGACCTGTAACTGACGAACACTCGTGGTCCCTTGTCGTGCCTCTTCGGATGTGCCCCGCCTTCATCCGCGGGCATCCTGTTGCCCGTCGCACGGCAGAACACGGGGGGCGGCAGATGAGAAAAGCAGCCCCGTGAATGAGTGAACACTACCATGCCGGCCCCCAGGCGGCAAACCGAGGGGGAGGCAGGGCACCTTTTCCCATAAAAGCCCTCAGGCGCGAGCCGGGGGATGGAACGGGGCCATTCCGGCAATCCCCCTGCTTGCGCATGGGGGCTTGGATTGGAGTGACATCCCCCTGCGTGCGCTTGGGGGCTCGCATCTGGTTCAACCGGCTTGCGGTCAGCGGTCGAAGAGCTTCTTGATCGCCCACACGGTCGCGGCCCGGCCGGCGCGGGCGATCGACCGCGTGAGCGGAATCCCCTTCGGGCAGACGGCCACGCAGTTTTGGGCGTTGCCGCACATCTGGATGCCCCCCGGCCCGGTGAGGGCGTCCATCCGCTCGTCGGCGATCATCTTGCCGGTCGGATGGGAGTTGAAGAGCATCGCCTGGCTGATCGCGTGCGGCCCCACGAACGCGTCATCGAAGGCGGCCTTCCGCCGCCGCTCGAACTGCTCGGCCGACTCGTCGTCCCGACGCACCATCTCGATCTTGTTGAACTGCGGGCAGGCCTCCAGGCAGCAGCCGCAGCTGATGCAGGTCGAGAGAGGGTAGGCGTCTTCCTGCTCCTCGGGCGAGATCCGCGGCCCAGGGCCGTGGTCGTAGGAATCGTCTACCGGCACCCAGGCCTCGACCCGCTCGAGCGCTCGGAACAGACGCCGCCGGTCCACCACGAGATCGCGGACGACCGGAAACTTCGACATCGGACGAAGCTCGATCTCCTCATCCTCTTCGAGCAGCTTGTCCACGAGGGCCGAGCAGGCCATGCGGGTGCGGCCGTTGATGAGCATGGTGCAGGAGCCGCACACCTCCTCGAGGCAGCAGCAGTCCCAGGCCACCGGGGCCACCTTGCGGCCGTCCCGCGACTTCGCCCGGGCGGCCACCTTCTGCAGCACGCTGATCACGTTCATGTTCGGCTCGTGCGGCACCTCGAACCGTTCCCAGTAGCTCTCGCCGCCGGCGACGTCCTGCCGCAGGATCCGCACGCGGATCCTGCGGGGAGCCGGCTCGTGGCCATTGCCGTGGGCAGCGTCGGCCGAAGCCAGAAGCTGGGACTGGTGGGAATCGACTGCCTTGATCATCGACGCATCTCCTCGAATTCTCAGGTCGCGGCGGCTACCGGACGGCCCGCCGCCTCGGCGGCGTGGCCGTTGGCGGCTCCGCCCTGACGCTCCTTCCACACCTCTTCGATCACATCGCCGCCGACGAGGCCGTAGAGCCGCGGCCGCGGTGTGATGAGCGAGGTGTCCACGTCCTGGTAGCTGATCTGCGGGTTGCCATCGGCATCGCACCGGGCGATCGTCGACTTGAGCCACTTCCGCGTGTTCTCCTCGAACCGATCGCACCACTGCTCGGCCTCGCGGCGCTTGCCGGCCGGATCGGTGGCGGCGATCCCGGGCATGGCGAACTCCGGCTTGAAATGGGCACCCCGGCACTCGTCGCGGAGCAGCGCGCCCTTCAAGATGAGCTTCGCGACCGGAAACATGTCGCCGAGCGCCTTGGTGAACACGACGTTTTGGTTCGTCCAATTGCCGGTGTCGGAGACGGCGCACCGCTGCCAGCGGTTCTCCATCTCGCAGACGTCGTCGTACGCGGCGGCCAGTTCGTCGTTCCGCCGCACGACCGTGGCCACGCGGGTCATGAGGCCGCCGAGCTCCTGATGGAGTTCGTAGGGATTCTCGTCGCCGGCCGTGCGGGCCAGCAGCGCCTGGTGCCGCTCCTCCTCGCGACGGAGGGCCGCCTCGAAGATCCGGGCCGGGGCCTCTGCCTTGGTGGTGCCGCAGGCAGCCTGAAGCGTCGGTGCCACGAAGAGCCCGCTGAAGATGCAGGAGAGGAGCGAATTCGCGCCGAGCCGATTCGCCCCGTGATACTGGTAGTCGCACTCGCCGATGGCGTAGAGCCCAGGGATGCTCGTCTGCTGATTTCGCAGGGCCCCCTCGGCCATGCCGCCGGTCGCGCTCTTCTCGTAATCGACCCACAGCCCGCCCATCGAGTAGTGGACGGCCGGGAAGATCTTCATCGGCATCGACCGCGGATCGACGCCCTGGAACTTTTCATAGATCTCGAGGATGCCGCCGAGCTTGCGGTCGAGCGTTTCCTTCGGAATGTGCGTGAGGTCGAGGTAGACACACAGCCGATCCTTCTCGACGGAGAGCTGCTCGCGGGTGCAGATGTCGAAGATCTCGCGGGTCGCGATGTCGCGGGGCACGAGGTTGCCATACTTCGGGTACCGCTCCTCGAGGAAGTACGACCGCTCGGCCTCCGGGATGTCCCGCGGATCACGCGGGTCCTGGGGCTTGCGCGGCACCCACACCCGGCCCCCTTCTCCGCGGGCGCTCTCGCTCATCAGTCGCAGCTTGTCGGCCCCCGGGATCGCGGTGGGGTGCACCTGGATGAACTCACCGTTGCCGTACCAGGCGCCGGCCCGGTAGGCGCGGCTCACGGCGCTGCCGGTGCAGACCATCGACATGGTCGAGCGGCCGTAGATCAGTCCGTTGCCTCCGGTGGCGAGCACGACGGCGTCGGCCTGGAACGCCTTGAACTGCATCGTGACGAGGTCCTGGCAGATGGCGCCGCGGCAGTTGCCCGCCTCGTCGAGCACCGGACCGAGGAAGTCCCAGAACTCCCACTTCTTGATCCTGCCCTCCACCTCGCGGCGGCGGACCTGCTCGTCGAGCGCGTAGAGCAGTTGCTGGCCCGTCGTGGCGCCGGCGAAGGCCGTCCGCTTGTAGAGCGTGCCGCCGAACCGCCGCTGATCGCGAAAGCCCTCGGGCGTGCGGTTGAAGGGCACGCCGAGCCGATCCATCAGATCGACGATCCGTGGCCCCCAGTCGGCCATCTCCTTGACGGGCGGCTGATGCTGAAGGAAGTCGCCTCCATAGACGGTGTCGTCGAAGTGCTTCCACTCGTTGTCGCCCTGCTGCCGCGTGAGGGCATTGACGCTGTTGATGCCCCCCTGGGCACACACGCTGTGGGACCGCTTCACCGGCACAAGGCTGACCAGATCGACGCCCACGCCGAGCTCGGCCAGCCGCATCGACGCGGCCAGCCCGGCCAGTCCGCCACCGACGACGAGCACCCGGGGTTGTGCCATGGGATCAGTTTCCTGTTTCCGAGATGGGATGCGTGGCAGCCGGTGCGGCCGAAGGATCCTGCCCTTCGAGCAGCCGCTTGACCTCTTCCATCCGCTTTTCAGTGGCTCGGGCCTGCTCGATATCGATGCTCCGCATGCCGCCCAGTGCACCAAGCCCCGCGGCCGCGAGCACGACGCCCACCACGACGCTCACCGCATTGGCACGCCGCATGGCAGCCGGGCTCGTCCACAGCCCCCAGGTGATGCCCAGGGTCCAGAGACCGTTGGCGAAATGAAACACGGTCGAGAGCACCCCGATCGCGTAGAGGATGGCCACGAGAGGCGACTGCAGGACGAGCGAGGCCGAGCTCGAGGCGTGATGGGGATCGAACTTGCCGCCGCCGAGCGGCGTCCCCAGCCAGTGCAACTGGATCACGTGCCAGATGATGAAGGCGAAGGCGATCATGCCCGTCGCCCGCTGGAGCGTGTAGCGGACGTTGCCGACATACGGATACGACCCGACGTTCGGCATCCCGTTGGCAATGATCACGAAGCCGACGGTCGCGTGGAACAGCATCGGCAGAAAGATGAAGGCCCACTCGATCGGCACCAGGAGCGGCCCGAGCGAGTGAATCAGGTCCACCCGAGACTGAAACGACGCCGCCCCGCCCAGGATCGAAGCGTTGGTCAGCAGGTGAACCACCAAGAACGCCCCGACCGGCAGGAGCCCGGACAGCGAAAACAGCCGGTAGATCAGGAACTGATGGCGGGTGAAGAACGACGGGGTCGACTCGCTCACGGCGGAACCTCGATGCAGCCCGAGACTCGCGCGATGCCGGCGAAAAAACGGCCGTGACCTCAGGCTCAGGGAGTATAGGGCCGCAGCGAATCACGACAACGCCGCCGGCTGATTTGGCGGGCCGCGTCATGGAATTTATACTTTCCGCAGAGTCGTGTTCGGCGCTGGAGGCTGCCTGGTGGCGGAGTTTTCCGAAGGTTCGACGGGTGATCTGTCGGCACCCCGCCCGAACGCCCCGGCCATCGGCCCCGGCCCCGACGTGCTCGCCCACCTCCCGGACGGCATCGCCCTCCTCGACGGCGGCTGTCGCGTCCGCTGGGCCAACGACGTGTTTCGCAGCTGGTGCGAGGGGCGGTCGGCCGCGGTCGGCCCAGCCTGCGACTTCTTCGCGGTGCTCGACGCGGCGGAGGTCGTCGCCGGTGAGGTCGAAGGCTTTCGGGCCGCCGTGCAGTCCGGCCAGCCCGGCCGCCTGCTCGTGCGCACCGGTGGCAACCGCTACTTCGACGCCTGGTCGTCGGCTGCCTACGCCGGCAATCCGTCCGGCGTCGGGAAGCCCGATTCACCGGTCGTCGTCGTGGCCGTCCGCGACGTGACGCACACGATCCTGGAGCAGCAGAAACGGGCGGCGATCCACGCAGCCGGCCAGAGGCTCGCCGATCTCTCGCCGGCCGAGCTCGCCGACATGACCGTCGACGAGCGGATCGAGCTGCTCAAGAGCAACATCCTCCATTACTCGAAGGACCTCCTGCAGTTCGACGTCGTGGAGATCCGGCTCCTCGACCGGCAGACGGGCCGGCTCGAGCCCCTCCTCGCCGAGGGCATGCAGCCGGAGGCCGAGGCCCGCATCCTCTACGCCCGTCCGGAAAACAACGGTGTGACCGGCTACGTGGCCGCCACCGGCACGAGCTACTTCTGCAGCGACACCACGAAGGATTTGCTGTACCTCGAGGGCTGCAAGGGGGCGAAGAGCTCGCTGACCGTGCCGCTGATGCTGCACGACCAGGTGATCGGCACCTTCAACGTGGAGAGCCCGGAGCCGGGCGGCTTCACCCAGACCGACCTGCAGTTCCTCGAGATTTTTTCCCGCGACGTCGCCGCCGCCCTCAATACGCTCGAGCTGCTCGTGGCCGAAAAGGCCTCGACGGCCGCCGAAAGCATCGAGGCCATCCACGGCGCCGTGGCCCTGCCGGTGGACGACATCCTCAACGACGCCTGCAGCGTGATGGAGCGGTACATCGGGCACGATGCCGATGTCGTCGAGCGGCTGCAGCGGATCCTCAAGAACGCCCGCGACATCAAGCAGGTGATTCACCGCGTGGGCGAACAGATGACGCCCAGTTCCGCCCACACGCAGCGGCGCCAGGGCGAGCGGCGGCGGGCGCTGGCGGGCCGGCGGATCCTCGTCGTGGATGCCGACGAGCAGGTGCGGGTCGCAGCCCACGCCCTGCTCGAACGATCGGGCTGCACGGTGGAGACCGCCCGCGACGCCGCCGAAGCCACGTCGCTCGTGCGAGCCGGCGGCGCCGACGCCTACGACGTGATCATCTCCGACATCCGGCTCCCCGACATGAGCGGCTACCAGCTCCTGCTCAGGCTCCAGGAAATCCTCGACGTCGTGCCGCTCGTGCTCATGACGGGCTTCGGCTACGACCCAGGCCACTCGATCGTGAAGGCCCGCCAGGCGGGCATCGACCTCGTGCTCTTCAAGCCCTTCCGCGTCGACCAGCTCCTCGACACCGTCGAGAAAGCGATCGCCCGCCGCACCGCTGCGGCCACTCCCAACGCCTAGTCGTTCCTCGAGAAGGGCGCCGGTCAGCCGGCGGGAAACCTTCCGTCGCTCGCTTCGGGATTCCTCCCGCCACCCCTGTACCCGGTGGTACGCACAGAGCTACGGATATCCCTGCGCTCCTCCTCCAGGTTCCCCGACCGTCTGCCCTCCCGTATCGCCGAGGCGCATCAAGACCGGGGAGGCGAGGCGGTGCCCCAGCCCCCGGAGCCGGCGTTGGCGGCAAGCGGAGCCATGGATGGCGGAGCGCGGCCGCCATCGAGTGAGCGAAGGGCAGGATGCCCCGTAGCGAACGTCCGGCGATGGGGCGTGGGCACCGCCTCGCCGGCGGAAGGCCAAAAACCCCGGCAAAACCTGGCAAAGCGGGCAAGCATCACAGGATGGAGTCGGCCTTGACCCGGCGGGACGGCGGGCGGTACTTCTCCCGCCCTAACTGGTCCACAGCTGCCGCAGAGGAATCACGTTCTCATGGCCGGAATCACCGCTCGCACCGCTGCTGGAGCATTCGCCCCGAGTCCTTCGCGGCTGATTGCCTGGCGATTCGTGCTCGTGCTCCTCGGTTGTGCCTGCATCGCGATACAGCTCAAGGCCGACGACCTGCCGGCCCCGGCGGAGAGTGACGCGGCGGCCGCGCGACGGCTGATCCAGCAGGCGCTCGAGAAGAACCAGCCTCAGCCACCAGCCGAACCGGTGGCGGCCGCTCCGGCGGCGGGTGATCCGGCGGCGGAGTCCCTGCTCGTGGCAAAGCTGTCGGCCGAGGTGGCCGCCAAGTCGCTCGAGGCCAAGCGGCTGGCGCAGAAGTCGCCGGCCGAGGCCTTGGCGTTGCTCGATGCCACGGCTGCGGGCCTCGACGGGCAGTCGATCGCCGCCGAGAAGAAGGACCAGTTGCTGCGGCGGATCGAGCGGGCGCGGCGGGACATCGAGGAGACGACCGGCAAGCGGCGGGCGGAGCTGGCGCTCGAGGCCCGCAACGAACAGATCGAGACCGAAATCGGCCGTGAGCGGGCGGCCAAGGTCGAGATCGACCAGCGGATCGCGCTGCTCGTGGAGGAATACAACTCGCTGGTGGACCAGCATCGCTATCCGGAGGCAGAGGCCGTCGCGAAGAAGGCCGGCGAGCTGGCCCCGGACAATCTGGTGGTGCGGCAGCTGCTCGCCCAGAGCCGCGTGATCCGCCGGATCGACACCCAGCGGACGATCGATGGCAGCCAGCAATCGGGCTTCCTCGACGTGGTCGAAGACGTGGAGAAGTCGGCGGCCCCGTTCGCGGGACCGATCGAATTTCCCGCCACCCGCGACTGGAAGGATCTCACCAAGAACCGGGCCCAGTTGCAGGCCGAGGGCCGATCGAAGGCCACACCGGCGGAACTGGAAATCCATCGCAAGCTCGAGATGAAGGTGAAGCCCGACTACCGCGACAAGCCGCTGGCGGCCGTGCTCGACGGGCTGGCGAAGCAGGCCGGAGTGGGCATCCACCTCGACATGGTCGGCTTCGAGCAGGAGGCCGTGCGCAGCGATACGCCCGTCACGCTCGCCCTCGACCAGCCGATCTCCCTCAAGAGCGCCCTGAAGCTGC
>JBILVW010000439.1:0-2695 GCA_044370205.1 Pirellulales bacterium
CAACCCCGACCCACACGAGAACGGGCCGACTCGCTCGGGACGCCAGACAGCGTACGGTAGGCTACAACGATTGTCTGTACTCCCGTTCGACATCGCACCGTGACCGCCGCCCGCCCCCATATCCACTTCGTCACCGGCAAGCTCGCCGAGCACTCGCTGCGACAGGTGCTCGAGAGGCTGGCTCCGCGCGCGGGCTTCGACTGCTCCGTGCAGGTGCTCAACATCACCGTCGCGGCCCTCATGACCACGCCGTGGATCGCCAAGCGGCTGGAAGTGCCCCCCGGCACGAGCCGCGTGATCATCCCCGGCGGCTGCCGCGGTTCGCTCGATGCGTTCGCCGAGGCGAGCCCCGTGCCGGTGGAACGCGGCCCCGAAGACCTGCGGTGTCTCGACGAGTTTTTCGGCCAGCAGGCCCGCGACCGCTCTGACTACGGCAAGTTCGACATCGAGATCATCGCCGAGATCAACCATGCCCCGCGGCTCACGACCGCCAACCTGCTGGCCGAAGCCCGCCGGCTCGTGGCGGCCGGGGCCGACCGGATCGACGTGGGCTGCGATCCCGGCGACGTGTGGACGGCCGCAGGCGACGCGGTGCGGATGCTCGTGGCCGAGGGCTTCCGGGTGTCGATCGACAGCTTCGAGCCGCGGGAGATCGCGGCCGCCACGCGGGCTGGGGCCACGCTCGTGCTCTCGGTCAATTCGACGAACGTCGCCGCGGCCGCCGACTGGGGCTGCGAGGTGGTCGTCGTGCCCGACGTGCCCGCCACGATGGCCGGCTTCGACGACACGGTGGAGCGGCTCGCGCAGGAACGAGTGCCCTTCCGGCTCGACCCCGTGCTCGAGCCGATCGGATTCGGCTTCGCCGAGAGCCTGGGCCGGTATCTCGACGTCCGCCGCCGGTATCCCGCCGCCGAGATGATGATGGGCGTCGGCAATCTCACCGAGCTCACCGACGTCGATTCGGCCGGCGTCAACACGCTGCTCATCGGCTTCTGCCAGGAGGCCGGCATCCGCTCCGTGCTCACGACGGAGGTGATCCACTGGGCAAGGAGCAGCGTGAAGGAATGCGCCCTCGCCCGGGCCCTCGCCTACCACGCCGTCACCCACCGCACGCTTCCCAAGCACGTGGAGCCGAGGCTCGTCACGCTGCGTGCCGGCAAGCCGCAGGCACACGGCGATGCGGTGCTCGACCAGCTCGCCGCCGCGATCCGCGACCCCAACTTCCGCATCTTCGCCGAAGGGGGCGAGCTGCATTTGGTGGGCGCCGGCCTGCATCTGAAATCGCGGGATCCGTTCCAGCTCTTCAAGGATCTCGAGGCCGCGGGCCGCACCGACGTCGATCCTGGCCACGCCTTTTATCTCGGCTATGAAATGGCGAAGGCCGTCACGGCGGTCACGCTCGGCAAGGACTATCGCCAAGACCAGGCCCTCGACTGGGGCCACCTCACGCAGCCGGAGATCGGCCACGGGCCGTCGCGGGCGGCGGCCGAGGCCGCGCGGAAGGCGAGCGAACCGACGACATGACGGGCGACGTGATGGACGGCACGACGAAATCCCGGTGGATCGCACGGCAGTGGTTCACCGCATCGGGATGCCTCGTGGCGGAGGCGGAGCCCGACGTCACCCCGCCGGACGTGTTTCGTCACGTCGCGGGCTTCTCCCATCCGCTGTTCCTCGACAGCGCCCTCGTCGATCCACCGGAGCCCGCTGGCCCACAGCGCATCGCTCAAGCCCCGCCGCACACCGCCGACACCCAGACCGCGGCGCCGCGGCTCGGCCGCTATTCATTCGTGGCCGCCGACCCGATCCACTCCGTGCATGAGCCTGCCACAGCCGGCCCCGAGGCAGCCCGGGCGCTGGCCGCGGCCCTCGCGCAGGTGCGGCAGCTCCTCGGCGATTTGGCCTGCCCCACGATCCCCGGTCTGCCGCCCTTCCAGGGAGGCGTCGCAGGGCTGCTCGCCTACGAGTGCGGGCTGGCGCGGCTCGGCATCGAGCCCCCCGCGATGCCCGCCGCGCCGGTGCCGCTGCTCTCGCTCCATCTTTACGACGTGGTGTTTGCCTACGACCACGACCTCCGCCGTGGCTGGTTCATCTCGCAGGGCGTGCCGGCACAGGGGCCGACGGCCCGGCGACTGCGGGCAGCCGCACGACTCGCAGCGTTTCTGGCCGGCGGCACCCGCAGCCACGCGACGACGACGTCGGCAGCGATTCCCTCGTGGGCCGTTCATCCGCTGGCCGGCCACCCGACCGTGTTCGCCAGCCAGTCGCCGGAGAGCTATCGCGAGCTGGTGCAGCGGGGCATCGAGTACGTGCGGGCGGGCGACATCTTTCAGGTGAACCTCGCCCAGCAATTCGCGGTGGCCGCGGCGGTCGATCCGGTCGCCCTCTACCTGCAGGCCCGCGAGCTCAACGCCGCCCCCTTCGCCGGTTTCTTCGATGCGGGCGACGTGCAGATCGCGAGCATGTCGCCCGAGCGGTTCCTGCAGGTGGCGCGGGGCGTCGTACGGATGCATCCGATCAAGGGCACACGGCGGATGATCGCCAGCCCCGAGGCCGACCTCTTCGCCGGCGACGATCTCGAGGCGAGCCCGAAGGACCGGGCCGAGAACGTGATGATCGTGGATCTCGTGCGAAACGACCTGGCCCGCGTCTGCCGCCCGGAGAGCGTGCGGGTGGAGGTGCTCTGCCGCCTGGA
>JBILVW010000440.1:0-2683 GCA_044370205.1 Pirellulales bacterium
CCCGCAGGATCGCGGCCTGGATCGAGTCGAGGCGGCTGTTGATGCCGATCACCTGGTGGTAGTAGCGGGGCTCCATGCCGTGCACGCGGAGCAGCTTCAGCCTGTGCGCGACGTCGTCGCGGGTGGTGGTGAGGAAGCCGCCGTCCCCCATGCCGCCGAGGTTTTTCGTCGGATAGAAGCTGAAGCAGCCGACGTCGCCGATCGCGCCCGTGCAGCGACCGTGCCAGGTGGAGAGAATCGACTGGGCCGTGTCTTCGACGATCGGCAGGCCGGCCTGGCGGGCGATCGGCAGGAGCGCATCCATGTCGGCGGTGCGGCCGAAGAGATGAACCGGCACGAGTGCCTTCGTCCGCTTGCTGATCTTCTTCGCCACGTCCTGCGGATCGACGAGGTAGGTGCCAGGGTCGATGTCGGCGAAGATCGGTGTCGCCCCCAGCCGGGTGACGGCGCTGGCGGTGGCGAAGAACGTGTAGCTCGGCAGGATCACCTCGTCACCGGGGCCGACGTCGAGTGCCATGAGTGCCAGCAGGAGGGCATCGCTGCCGGAGGCGCAGGAGATGGCATGCGGCACGTCGAGCAGTCGGGCGAGCTCGGCCTCGAGTTCGGTGACGTCGGGACCGAGCACGAACTTGCCAGAATCGCACACGCGGGTGATCGCCGTCTGGATCTCGTTCCGCAGCACGGCGTATTGCCGGTCGAGGGCGAGCAGGGGGACCGCCGGGAGGAGGTCGGCTGCCGCGGCCTGGCCGCCGGTCTTTGTCGTCGGGGCCATGCCGGCCTTCGTGCTGTGCGTCGTGGACATACTCGTGTGCAACTCCTGAAATCCTCGGTACGGACGCCGCGTCCCGCCGGCGACGAATGGCCCGAGGGTCGTGATCGTCACGATCGTGCCGGTTGCTCCAATCGAATCGAAAACGGAGGCCGATACGCCTGCGCCGAGCGTTCCGGGGCCACTGCCGACGCAGGTGGCGGGGAATAGGAGAACTCGCCGCGGGGCGTCAAGGGCAGCACTGCGGTCCTGGCGGGCGGTTTTGCCTGTTTGACAGAGGTCGGCCGGTAACCCTAGATTCCTGTGGTTCCAGATCCCGTGACGCCCCGGATGCCCGGGCGAACTGGATCGAGGAGGAGAGTTGCGCGGTCCGCCGAAGGCCTGTCCTGCGGCGTCGCGAGTCGGATGGGATCGACAGCGATCACGGCCGTCATCGACCTGGGGCAGGTTTCCCGCCGCCTTGGCCTTCCCGCGGCCGGCGTCGAGGCGACGGCGCACCTGCTCGACGCGGGCAATACCGTCCCGTTCATCACGCGGTATCGCCGCGACCAGACGGGAGGGCTCGACGAGGAGGACGTGCGGCGGATCGCCGATGCCCTGGCCCGCGCCCGGCAGCTGGCCGACCGCAAGCAGACCGTGCTGCGGACCATCCAGGGGCAGGGCAAGCTGACGCCCGACCTCGAGGCCGCGATTCTCGGCGCGGAGAGCCCCAAGCAACTCGAAGACATCTACCTTCCGTTCAAGCCCCGCAAGCTCTCGCTGGCGGAGATCGCCAAGCAGCGGCGGCTCGAACCGCTGGCCCGCGAGATTTTGGCCGGCGATCCGGCTGCTGCCGACCTCGATGCGCGGGCGGCGGACTTCATCGATGAGGCCGCCCAGGTGGCGACGGTCGCCGACGCCCTCCTCGGCGTGGGGCATATCATCGCCCACGACTTCAGCGAACGGGCCGATGCCCGCCAGCGGCTCCGCGGGATCCTGCACAAGTCGGCGCGACTCACGAGCCAGCGGGTCGAGAGCGAGGGCAAGGCCCTGTCCAAGGACGAGCGGCACTTTCGTGACTACTTCTCGTTTTCAGAGCCCATTCAGCGGGTGCCTCCCCACCGGGTGTTGGCGATCAACCGCGGTGAGCGGGCGAAGCTCCTCAAGGTGCGAATCGAGGGGCCAGCCGAGGAGCTCCAGGCGGCTGCCGAGGAGGTGATCGTGCCGGCCGGGCACCCGCACGCCGAGTTTCTCAAGGGGTGCGTCCGGGACGCGCTGGCACGGCTCATCATGCCGAGCCTGGAGCGGGAAATCCGTCGCGAGATGACCGACTTCTGCGAATCGCACGCCGTCGAAGTGTTTGCCCGCAACTTGCGCAATCTCCTGCTGCAGGCCCCCGTGGCCGGCAAGCGGGTGCTCGCGCTCGATCCGGGCTTCAAGAGCGGCTGCAAGGCGGCCGTGATCGACGAGTGCGGCACGCCGCTGGAGCACGCCGTGCTCCACATCATCGGAAAGAAGGAAAAGCAGGAGGCGGCCGGCAAGAAGATCGTGGAGCTGGCGACGAAGCACGGCTGCTCCGTGATCGCGATCGGCAACGGCACGGCCGGCCGGGAGACCGAGTCGCTCGTGGCGGAGCTCGTGGCCGGTGAACTCGCGGCCAGCGACATCGGATATGCGATCGTCAACGAGGCCGGCGCGAGCGTCTACTCGACGAGCGTCTACGGTCGCGAGGAGCTGCCGCAGCACGAGGCGGCCGTGCGGGGGGCGATCTCGATCGGCCGCCGACTTCAGGACCCGCTTTCGGAGCTGGTGAAGATCGAGCCGGCGAACATCGGCGTCGGCCTCTATCAGCACGACGTCAAGGCGCGTCACCTGCACACCTCGCTCGACACGGTCGTGGAGAGCTGCGTCAACTACGTGGGTGTCGACGTCAAT
>JBILVW010000441.1:0-2675 GCA_044370205.1 Pirellulales bacterium
GGAGCGGCCCACGATCCACTGCTTCTGCATCCGCTTCGTGAGCAGTTCCGGCGGCTCGGAATCGAGATCGAGGCGGCAGGCGAGCACGATGCAGTCGTCGAGGTTGCTCCACCGGGCCTCGAAGGCGAGCCGACCCGCATCCCGGGTTTCGATGCTTCCGTCGGCGAGCATGACGGTGACTTCAGCCACCAGTTCACCGATGTCGCCCCCCTTGCCGCCGGCGTTGCCGACGAGTGCGCCCCCCACGGTACCAGGCACGTCGACGAGTGTCTCGAGCCCCGAGAGGCCGGCCTGCACCGCCGCCGACACCACGTGGACGAGCTTTGCTCCCGCGCCGGCCCGCAGGCTCGGCGGCTGCACGTCGATCCCGCAGAACGCAGGCGCCGACAGCCGCACCACCATGCCCGCCACTCCCTCGGCCGAGACGAGCACGTTCGACCCGCCGCCGATCACCCGCACCGGGATGCCCTGCTCATGGCATCGACGCACCACGCGGCCGAGGGCCTCGACGTCCACCGGTTCGCAGAAAAACTTCGCCTCACCGCCCAGGCCCAGCCAGGTGTGGTGGGCCAGCGGCTCGCGCCGCGACACGGCCACTCCCAGATCATCGAAGGGGGTGGATTCGAGTCGGCCTGCCTCGGCAGCGGCTGCCGCACCCGACGTCGTCGCCTGACCGCGTTGTTTCATGAATCGGAGCTTTCGGAAACGAGGCACGCGCGACGGACACCACCGCCGGCCCCAGATTGTGTCCCATGCCGCGGGCCGCCGTCCATCCGAACAGTGAGCCGACCGTCACGCGGCCCGCCGCCCGACCGGCCGCGGCGGGTGGGCCAGCTGCAGCCAGCCATCCACCACCTGAGGCAGCGATGCTGCGGCGGCCGGCCTCCCCCTCCCGGGGCCGGCAGTCGACGGATCGCCGATCACGAGCACGCAGTCGCGGCGGCCCGATCGCGAAAGGAGTCGGTCGATCGCGGCATAAGCCGCAAGGTCAGCCCGGCCGGGATGCTCCTCGGCCTCGTCCATCATCGTTGCAGGCGCCACGACCGACTCGTCGCACCAGCGAAACGCCGCCTGCTCGAAGGCTTCATGGCCGACCATGGCGACCACCCACTCGTCGGCGATCACGGCGAGCCGGCCCTGCGTGAGCCGGCGGAGGCTGCGGAGCGTGGCCTGCAGCGCGTGGCTGCTCGTCGGAGAATCGACGAACACAGGCACGTCCTGGCCTCGGTCGAGCCGCTCCATCCGGCCGGCGACGCTTCCGGCCGCCTCGATGCCAGCGACGATCCGCTCGAGGGGAATACCGTGATGCAGTCCGATCGCGGCCGCCGTCAGCGCGTTGCGGGCAAACGACGTGACCGGCGCATCGACGCTCACCGGCAGCGACTGACCGCCCGCCGAAAGCAAAAAGGTCTGCCCCTGCAGGCTCCGTTCGATCGAGCGAGCCCGCAGGTCGCAGGCCGCCGTGAGGCCGGTCGTCAGGCAGGTGAGGCCGCGGTCGAGCCGCGCGGCGCGGGCGAGCAGCCGTTCGAGGTCGCCATCGCCATCCGCCACGAGGCAGCCGCCATGACCGAGGGCGTCGAGGATCCGCCCCTTCACGCGGCGATAGGCCACTGCCGTGCCATGCAAATCGAGATGCGCTTCACCGATATTCGTCACCGCGACGGTGTCGCAGGCCACGCCTGCGAGCGCCTGCTCGGCCAGCATGCGGCTCGACACCTCGACGATCGCATGGCTGCATCCCCCCAGCGCCAGTCGGCGGAGCCAGTCGGCAAGCACGGCGGGCCGGGAGTAGTCGTCGGGCTCCGGCGTGGTCGAGTCGGCGTCGAGACATCCGAGATCCGAGAGCACGCCCACCCGCAGGCCGGCCTCGGCGAGCACGGCGGCGGTGAGCCAGGCGGTGGTCGTCTTGCCACTCGTGCCTGTGATGGCGATCACCCGCATCTCACGGGCCGGATTGCCGGCCAGGGCATGGGCCAGTCGGGCATGTGCCCAGTGGCTGTCGGGCACCAGGCAGAGGGGCGTGCCGGCCGTGGGCACCATCCGCTCGGCGATCACACCGGCGGCGCCGCGGGCGAGCGCACGAGCCACGTCGTCATGGCCGTCGCCACCGCTCGTCATGCGGGCGACGAACACGTCCCCCCGGCGGCAGCGGCGTGCGTCGTCGGAGAATGTCGCGGCGACGATGTCGTCGCAGGCGTAGAACCGCGACCGCGGCAGGATCGTGGAAAGAGCGACACCCGGGTTTCCGCGGTCCCGCACCGGGCGTGCATCGTCGATCGGCTTCATGGCGGCCTCCTGCCACTGACACATCGTCCTGTCACGCCCATCCTTGAACGCGACAGGGGGGCATTGTCCGCCGGGGTCGAAACCGGTCAATATCGCATTGCGGGCGGATCGCTTCGGACGAGCCGGCGGCTTGCCCGGCTTGCCAGAACTGCCTCGCCACCACTACGGTTGGTTACGACACGCCATGGCGAACGGGATGTCTTCCGTGACCACCTCCTCTGAAGCGACGAATTCGGGCTTGGCGCCGGAGGCCCGCCGCGCCGTGGCCTGGATCGGTGGCAGCGCCGGCGAGCTGGAATGGACCCGCCATCGCATTGCCGACGTTGCCGACCTGATCGATGTCGGAACCCCGGAAGAATGCCAGTCTCTCGGTGATCCCGTCGCGGGGC
>JBILVW010000077.1:0-9695 GCA_044370205.1 Pirellulales bacterium
GAAGCGAGCGCAGGCAGGATGCCGAAAGCGAAGCGGACATGCAGTGAGCGAAGGACAGGATGTCCTGAGCGAACGTCCGCCGAGAGGGTAATCGGCAGCCCCGTGCCGGATTGGGCGAGTTGACGCAAGAAACAGCGCGACGACCTCTGGCCTTGATATAACCTCTCCCATGGCATCGATTCTCGAAAAGATCGTGGTCCGGAAGCGCAAGGAGGTGGAGCTCGCGCGGGAGCGGGTGCCGACCGCCGCGCTCGAGGGCAGGCTCGCGGCGGCGTCGGGCGTGCGGGATTTTTTCGGCGCCGTGTCGCGGCCCGGGGGCGTCAACCTGATCGCGGAGTTCAAGCGGAAGAGCCCGTCGGCGGGGGAGATCCGTCCCGGGGCGACCGTCGAGGAGGTCGTGCGCGGTTATGCGGCGGCTGGGGCGTCGTGCCTGTCGATCCTCACCGATGCCTGGGATTTCGGCGGCAGCCTGATCGATCTCGAGTCGGCGCGGGTCGCCGTGCCGCTGCCCGCGCTGCGGAAGGAGTTCATCGTCGATCGGTATCAGTTGCTGGAGGCCCGGGCCCACGGGGCCGATGCGGTGCTGCTGATCGCCGAGTGTCTCGACGACTGCCACCTGCGGAGCCTCTATCGCGAGATCATCGACCTCGGCATGACGCCGCTCGTGGAGCTGCACGACGCGGAGAACCTCCCGCGGGTGCTCGATCTCGGGGCGACGCTCGTGGGGGTGAACAACCGCAACCTCAAGACGATGACCACCGATCTTGACCACGTGCTGCGGCTGCGGGAGCGGGTGCCCGACGACGTGGTGCTCGTCGCCGAGAGCGGCATCAAGACACGGGCCGACGTCGAGCGGCTCGAGCGGGCCGGCATCGCCGCCATGCTCGTGGGCGAGTCGCTCCTGAAGGCCTCGGATCCGGGGCTGGCCGCGGCGGCGCTGCTGGGGCGATAGCGGTCCCCCGGCTTGCGCCTGGGGGCTTTCATGGGGACGGATCCCCCGGCTTGCGCCTGGGGGCTTGTATGGGGCGGGGCCTCGTCACCTCACGAAGCGGTACCCCGTGCCGCGGACCGAGAGGAAGTGGACCGGCTTCGACGGATCGGTCTCGAAATACTTCCGCAGGTTGAGCATGAACGTGTCGATCGTGCGGGTGGCTGGGGCTCGCGTCAGCCCCCAGACGTTCTTGAGCAGCTCGCCCCGCGACACGACGCTGCCTTCGTGCTCCACGAGATAGCGGAGCAGCTTCATCTCCAGGTTGGTCAGCCGCACGGGCTGCCCGCGGGACGAGGCCTCCCAGGTGTCGAAGTTCACCTCTGCCGAGCCGAATCGATAGGCGGTGGTTTTCACAGTCCCCTCGGCCGCGGCGGCCCGCTCGCTGCGGCCACGGCGGGCGAGCAGGTTGCGAATGATCGACATCAGCTCGTCGAGGTCGAACGGCTTCTGGAGGTAGACGTCGGTGCCGGCGTCGAAGCCGCGGATTCGGTCCTCGACGAGGGTTCGCGCCGTGAGCATCACCACCGGCACGTCGCTGCCCCGCGCCCGGATCGCCTCGCAGACGGCGTAGCCGCTCATGCCGGGCAGCATCAGGTCGAGCACGACGAGATCGACGGCCGGATCACCCGCTTCGAGCAGAGCCAGCGCCGTCTGCCCATCGCCCGCCGTGCTGACGACATACCCCTCCGACTCGAGGTTGTATTTGATGCCGAAGGCCAGATGCTCTTCGTCCTCGACCACCAAAATATGCGGCATGCCGGCAGCTCACTCGCTTATCGATCAACACGGAACTCAACAACGAACGCGAACTTCCAACCCGGGAGGCGAGCGGATCGGTACAAGCTCGAGGAGCATTTGGACCGAGTCCGCGAGGTCCACCGCGACGAGACTTGTACCGTCCCCTCGCCGGCCCTCTGCCTCTCGGGGCCGCCCGCTCGCTAGCGCACGAGCGCCGGCCGCGGCGCGACCGCCCGAGCATAGCCCCGCGCCACGAACCAGTTCCACGCATCCTGCACCGTCTCCTCGAACGGCCGGTAGTGGTAGCCGAGTTCGGTCTCGGCCCGACGGCACGAGAAGTTATGGGCGAGCAGCGACATGCGTGTGGCCGCGGAGTTGACGTCGGGCTCACGGCCGAGCAGGGCCGCGGCCAGATCGCCCACGAGCCCGGCGGTGCGGACGATTCCGCGGGGCGCCATGCCGAG
The DNA here is from genome assembly GCA_044370205.1 of Pirellulales bacterium. Lineage (GTDB taxonomy): Bacteria > Planctomycetota > Planctomycetia > Pirellulales > UBA1268 > QWPN01. Next base: position 2,194 of record JBILVW010000077.1, read on the forward strand.
CGGCTGCATGCGGCCGGCCGCGCGGGCGAACACCCGCCAGGCGCCGAGGTAGGAGAGGCTGTGGCCGCCGAGGATGTAGCGGCGGCCGGCCTTGCCGCGGTCGAGCGCCGCGAGGATGCCGGCAGCGACGTCGCGGACATCGACGAAGTCGTTGGAGCCCGGCGGGGCGAAGAGTCCCTTGCCCGCGCCGACCTCGAGGAGCATGCGGCCGCTCGACGGCTTCCAGTCCCACGGGCCGATCATGTAGACGGGGTTGACGATCACGGCGTCGAGCCCGGCCGCCACCTCGTCGAGCACGGCGGCCTCGGCCTCCCGCTTCGTGACCACGTAGGGGCATTCGGGCATCCCGCCGGGGCGAGTGTCCTCGTCGGCCGGGCTGCCGTCAGGTTCGAGGCCGATCGCATCCACGCTCGACACGTGCACGAGCCGGGCGCCCGCCCTTCGGGCAGCGCGGGCGATCCGGCGTGTGCCCTCGACGTTCACTTCCCGCATCTCGTCGAGGTGCTTCCAGCCGCAGTGCACCATCGCGGCCGAGTGGATCACGCAAGCGGCACCGTCGACGGCGGCCTGCAACGCATGGTCGTCGTCGAGGCCGCCGGTCGCCCGCGTGAGAGGGAGTCCCGCAAAGGCCTTGTCACCCACGGCACTCGACTGCCGCACGAGCACCCGCACGCTGCGGCCCTGGTTGACGAGCAACCGCACCACGTTGTTGCCGACGAGGCCGGTGGCCCCGGTCACGAGGCAGTCGCCGGCGGCATCGAACACGCGTGACGCGATCATTGGAGCATCGTCCTCGAGGCGAAAAGGCTGCGCCCGGGTCGATCGATCCGTCACCACGTACCCAGGACAGATACTAGATCGGTGAAAGGCGGGGGGCGAATTTGGGGGGTGGGCGGTCCTGCCGGCGTTGACGCGCGGGGCACCCGCCCCCCAAGATGCTTGGGCGGAGCTGCCGATTGAACGCAAGGTGTTGGAAAGGCAGGATTTCCGGCATTTTCATACCGCGCCAGCTGCCGGGCGCGGTGCTGCGAAGCCTGCGGCGGCGAGGGAGTCCACGTGGCAGAGGTTGGCATCGAGCCGGTCGGGAATCGGTCCCAGCAGCGGCGGTTCGTCCGCCTGCCGTGGCGAATCTACAAGGACGACCCCTGCTGGATGCCGCCCCTGGTGATGTCGCAGGAGGAACTCCTCGGCTTCCGGCCGCATCCCTTCTACGAGCGGTCGAAGTGCCGGTCGTTCCTCGCCACGCGGGGCGGCCGCGACGTGGGCCGGATCACGGCCATCGTCAATCAGGGGCACATCGAACGCTACCAGGAGCAGCGGGGTTTCTTCGGGTTCTTCGAGTGCGACGACGATCCGGCCGCGGCCAAGGCGCTGTTCGACGCTGCGAAGGGCTGGCTCCGGTCGCAGGGCATGCAGAGCGTGCGAGGCCCGACGAACCCGTCGCTCAACTACGAGTGCGGCCTCCTGATCGAGGGCTTCGATACGCCCCCGTTTTTCATGATGACGCACAGCCGTCCGTATTACGCCCGGCTCATCGAGGAGAACGGCTTCGGCAAGATCGAGGATCTGTATGCCTTCTGGGGCAAGACCTCGATGCTCTCGTCGCTCGACTCCAAGCTGGGCACGATGGTGGAGGGGGTGAAGGAGCGGTTCGGCGTGACGGTGCGGCCGCTCGACCGCAGCCGGTTCGACGCCGAGGTGCGGATGTTCCTCGAAGTCTACAACTCGAGCTTGGGCGGTACCTGGGGCTTCGTGCCGCTGAGTCCTGGCGAGGTGAAGCACATGGCGGCGAGCCTCAAGCACCTGATCGTGCCGGAGCTCGCGCTCGTGGCCGAGGTGAATGGCAAGCCGATCGGCACGGTCTTCTGCCTGCTCGACTACAACCCGCGGATCAAGGCGATCAACGGCCGGCTGTTTCCCTTCGGCTTTCTCAAGCTTTTGTGGAACAAGCGGGGCATCAAGCGGATGCGGGCGATCAGCACGAACGTGGTGCCCGAGTATCAGGCCTGGGGCGTGGGGCTGGTGCTGATGGCAGCCCTGGTGCAGCCGGTCATCGACTGGGGCATGGAGGAAACGGAGTTTTCGTGGGTGCTGGAGAGCAACCACCTCTCGAAACGGACGCTCGAACGCGGCGGTGCGCTCGTGACGAAGAAATACCGCATCTACGACGGCGACGTGACCATGCGTTGACGCCCCTACCGGCGGGACCGGCGGTAGACCCGGGGGCTCGAGCGGTAGCCGAGAAGGTGCTGGCGGAATCGAACGGTCGCAGCGACTTTTTTTCGTGCGGCAGCTTTTTTCTCGGGTTTTTGCGGGGTGCCGAGGGATGGATCGCGAGGCCACCGGCCTGCTCAGGAAACCCCTGGGCCCGCCGCTCAGCGGCGTGGCGGAGGCGAGCCGTCGCTACTGCGTCATGGCCCCGAGTACCTCGCGGCCATCGACAAGCCGAACGTGGGCCGGCAGGCGCGGCCGCGGGCCAGTGAATACCGGAGCGCAGACCCACAACTGCACCCGGCGAGGCCGCGCCCGCGTGGGCGGCGGCTGCTTCGCCTCGGCTGCGGCAATGATCCGCTGCACCGCCTTGGCGTCGATTCCCCGCGCGGCCGCCTTGCATTCCGCGACGACAAGAAGCTCGCCATCCGGCGACATACTGACGGCATCCCACTCCGATGTGCCTGCCGCCCAGCTCCGTGCGGCGGGGAGCAGCGTCGATGTCGCCGGAGCGAGTCGGGGAATCGCTGCTCGGCAGAGTTCTTCCCAGGCCTCCGCCCGCAGCTGCGGCCACACGTTCCGCAGATATCCACGGCGAATGGCCATGGTGGCGGTCCGCAGGCTGCCGCGATGTGGGGCCACCGTGCGAAACCAGAGTCTGAGGAACGGATCGGCGAGTCGATAGAGCGATCGCTTTCCGCGCATCTCGTCGCTGCCGAAGGGCGTCTCGCGGCGGACATACCCGAGGTCTTGCAGCTGGACGAGCGATCGCGTGATCGCCGTGGCCGGCACCTGGAGACGACCGGCGATTTCAGAAGATCTGTGCGCGCCAAGTCCGATGGCATCCAGCACCGGCCGCAAGGAGATGGCTGCGGGCAATTCCTGGCGCAAGAGACGATCGATCTCGTCATGCAAGGCTCCGAGCGGAGAGAGCACGATCTCATCCACGGCCTTTTCGTGATCGGCTCGATGTGGTGCTGCCAGTTCCCAATACCGAGGCATGCCCCCCCAGCAGGCGAAGAAATCCAGGCATGCTCCGGCTGCCTTGGTTCCGATGGCGTCGGGCACGAACCCGAAGGGAATCGGCTCGACCTTGAGCACCTCGTCGGCGCGGCCGTAGAGCGGGGCCGTCGCGTCGAGGATGCTCGATTGCATCATCCGCTGGCTCGAGCCGGCGAGGGCAAGGAGGATGCCCCCTTGCCGCTTCTCGCGGTCGATCCACTTCTGGAGCACGCTCGGCAGTTCCGGCGCCTGGGCGGCGAGATAGGGAAATTCATCGAGCACCAGCGGCCCACGCCAGCGGACGGCGGCGGCATCGCGCGAGAGCCGCTCGAGCAGCGTTGCCCAGTCGGGGTAGTCGACGCTCGCGAAACCGGGCAGGGTCGTTTCCAGTTCCGCGGCGAGATAACGCCGCTGGATCACCGGCGCCGATTCGTCAGCCACCCAATACAGACCGCCGGCGCGGCCGATCCACTCGGCAAGCAACCGGCTCTTGCCCACCCGTCGGCGGCCCCAGACGACGACGAGGCCCGGGCGGCCCTGCAGGACGGCCTGATCCAGGCGACGCATCTCCTCGAGGCGATCGACAAACTGCATGGGCGACGGCCTCCTGGGTTATGCAATGAAGCATAATACAGGGGCGTCTATTCACGAAACGCCCGTCAGCCGATGGTTTGAAACAGCGGTCCGAAGGCCGTTACCGGCGGGACCGGCGGTAGACCCGGGGGCTCGAGCGGTAGCCGCTGCCTTGGATGATCGCGCCGCCGCCACCGCCGACGAAGCCGCCGGCGGTCACGACGCCGTTGCGGGAGCCGGAGTAGCTTCGCGACGGCGTGTTGTAATACGGCCAGACCCGCTTGCCCTGCCGCTGGGCCCGCTCCCACTGCATCGAGCCATAGTTGACGCCCGAGAGGTTGAAGCTGCGGTAGGGGTTCTGGGGCGAGATCGCGAAGGCCGGCGTGGCCGGGACGGCGAGGGCGGAGGCGGCGAGCAGGCAGACGAGCAGACGGGCACAGTGGGGCATGGCGTGGGCCTCTGGTTGGGATGACGGAAAGGTGTACGGCCCGCGAGCCGGGAGAGTTCGGGCGAGGCGGAACCGAGTGCAACCCGAAGATCCCCCTGCTTGCGCATGGGGGCTTCTACCAGGCGGGGCGGGGTTATGTGCCGGGCCGCTTCGGGCGGTAGCCGATGGTTTTCCGCGGACGGCGCTGCTTTCGTGGTCCGCCGCGGATGTGGTCGCCCGAGGTCTGCTCCGTGAAGGCCTGCGTCGCCTCGCGGCGCTTCCTGTCGATCGCCTCCTTGGGCGGCCGCTCAGGGATCAGGCAGTCGCAGCCGCTGCCGATCAGATCATGTCGGCCCGCCTGCTCGAGGGCCCGCCGCACCTCGAAGTAGTTTTCCGGCTTGAAGAACTGGAGCAGGGCCCGCTGCATCCGCCGGTCCTTCAAGCCCTTCGTCACCTTCACGGGCTCGCGGGTCATCGGGTCGAGGCCCGTGTAGTACATGCAGGCCGCGATGTCGAACGGGCTGGGAATGAAGTCCTGCACCTGGTCGGGCTGGTAGCTGTTCCGCTTGAGGAACAGGGCGAGGTCGATCATCTCCTCGACGCCGCTGCCCGGATGGCTGGCGATGAAGTAGGGCACCGTGAACTGCTTCTTGCCCACCCGGCGGCTGGCCGCCTTGAAGGCCTTGTCGAACTCGACGTAGTCGTCGGCCGACGGCTTCTTCATGAGGTTCAAGACCTCGGGGTCGGTGTGCTCCGGCGCCACCTTCAGGTGGCCCCCCACGTGGTGCTCTGCCAGCTCCTGCAGATACTCCGGATCGCGTCGGGCGAGGTCCATCCGCACACCGCTGGCCACGAGCACCCGCTTCACGCCCTCCACGCTCCGCGCCTCCCGCATGAGGTTCTTGAGCGGGCCGTGATTCGTGCCGAGCAGCTTGCAGACGGTGGGATGCACGCAGGAGAGCCGGCGGCACTTCGCCTCCACCTCCGGCCGCGTGCACCGCATCTGATACATGTTGGCCGTCGGGCCGCCGATGTCCGACACCGTGCCCTTGAAGCCGGGCTGGCTCGCCAGGAGTTTGATCTCCGTGATCACCGATTCCTGGCTCCGGCTCTGGATGATCCGCCCCTCGTGGGCCGTGATCGAGCAGAAGGTGCAGCCGCCGAAGCAGCCCCGCATGATCTGCACGCTGTTCTCCACGACCTCGAAGGCGGGGATCCGGGCGGCGCCGTAGGAGGGATGCGGCCGCCGCGTGAAGCGGAGGCCATACACCTGATCCATCTCGTGCTGCTCGAGCGGCAGGGCGGGAGGATTCACGACGACCGCCTCACGGCCATGACGCTGGACGAGCCGGCGGGCGTTGTGGGGGTTCGTTTCGAGGTGCGAGATCCGCGTCATCTCGCAAAATGCGAGCTTGTCTTTCGCCACCGAGTCGTAATCGGGCAATTCGATCGTGTCGGCGGCGCCGCCCCCCGCACCGGTCGGCGGCGGCTCGCTGGCGCCAAGCCGGTAGGCGATGCCGCGGAGGTCGCGGAGGTCCTTGACCGTCTGGCCGGCCGCGAGGCCGCGGGCCACGTCGAGGATCGTCCGCTCACCCATGCCGAAGACGACGAGATCGGCCTTCGAGTCGAGGATGATCGAGCGGCGGACGGTGTCGCTCCAATAGTCGTAATGGGCGATTCGCCTGAGGCTCGCCTCCACGCCGCCGGCCACCACGGGCACGCCGGGAAACGCCTCCCGCGACCGCTGGCAGTAGGCGAGCGTCGCCCGGTCGGGCCGCCGGCCGATCTCCCCGCCAGGCGAATAGGCGTCGTCGTTTCGCACCTTCCGGTTGGCGGTGTAGTGGTTGATCATCGAGTCCATGTTGCCGGCCGACACCCCGAAGAAGAGCCTGGGCCGGCCGAACTCCCGCCACGGTTCGCACGACTGCCAGTCGGGCTGGGCCAGCACGGCCACGCGGAAACCGGCCGCCTCCAGGAGCCGCGCGAGCAGGCCGTTGGCGAAGCTCGGGTGATCGACGTAGGCGTCGCCCGAGACGAACACGACATCGACCTCGTCCCAGCCGCGGGCGATCATCTCCGCGCGGGATGTGGGCAACGGCGGCGCGGCAGCCGGCGGCGCAGGGGTAGGAGTGATGATGGGGAGCGACATGGGGAGACCTTGACGCAAGTGTACCTGTCAAAAATCGGCCGGTACCGCTGGGGGTATATTTTTCGCTGGAAATCCTGCCGCCCGGCATTCGAGATCACGCGACATGAACGCCCGCTCTCGCCCTTTGCTCGTGTGGCCGCTCGTGCTGAGCGGGGCCGGGCTCGCCTGCGCCGTCGAGCCGGCGACCGACGCCCAGATCGCGGCCTGGGTGGAGCAGCTCGGGGCTCCGCAGTTCGCCCAGCGTGAGGCGGCGGCGAAGAGTTTGTTCGAGGCGGGGCAGCCGGCAGTTGCGCCGCTCGAGCGGGCGATCCGAGCGGGTGACCTGGAGGTGGCGTCGCGCGGCATCGAGATTCTTCGCGACATGCTCTCGGCCGCTGATCCGGCACTCGCAGCCGCGGCCGAGCGGCTGCTCGAAAACCTGGCAGAGCGGGGCGAGCCGCCGCTGTCGCAGCTCGCCGCGGCCGTGCTCGACTTCCATCTCGTGGGCATGGCCGAGCAGGCCCGGGAGGCGCTCGAGAAGTCGGGGGCCGTGTTTCAGGAGCGGTCGCTGGTCGCCGGTCGCCGTGGACTCGAGGTGCAGCTCGGGGCCGGCTGGCAGGGAGGGGCGGCCGGTCTGCGGCAGCTCCTGCGGCTGCGCGGGCTCGCCTGCGTGAGCGTGCACGGCGTGGCACTCGATGCCGAGGCCGCGGCCGTGCTGGCCCGCTTGAAGCACGTGCAGCGGATCGACCTCTACGGCACCGGTATTCCCGACGACGCAGCGGCCCGGCTCGCGACGGCCCTGCCCGACGCGGTGATCGACGTGCGGAAGGGGGGCAGGCTCGGCGTGAGCTCCCTCGCGTTCGGCGGCCCCTGCGAGATCACGAATGTGCAGCCCGGCTCTGCGGCCGCGAAGGCGGGCGTGCAGCCGGGTGACGTGGTCGTCGCCGTCGATGGCGAGCCCATCGCCAGCTTCGACGCGCTCACCCAGCGCGTGTCGCGGCGTGGGCCTGGGGACACGCTCACGCTGTCGATCGCCCGGCAGGCGGCCGGCGGCGAGGCCGAGCAGTTCGACTGCGGCGTCACGCTCGATGCATGGTGAGCCGCACGTGGCGTTGACGTGGCGGTGCGGGTGCGGCATCGTGGTGACCGAAGGCCGAAGGT
>JBILVW010000078.1:0-9683 GCA_044370205.1 Pirellulales bacterium
GGTCTTGGCGTGAAGATCGATGGGCTGGGGCGGCCGTGGGCTGCCGTGGAGGACGGTGTAGATCCGCCCCGACGTGCGGTGCACCCCGTCGTGATCGTGACACTCTCCCTTGTCGGTCCAGTCGGCGATCCACACGCGGCCGTCGGGGCCGCTCACGAGTTCGATCCCGCGAAACCACGTGTCAAAGGCCTTGAGGAAATCGGGCTCGTGGCGGCCGACGATCCCGCGCGGGCCGTATTCGAGCCGGTCGACGTTCACCCGCTTGCCGTGCGTGTTGCACATGAAGATCTTCCCGCGATACGACTCGGGAAACATGTCGCCCAGATAGATCATGCCGCCGCAGTGCGAGTGCCCGCCGCCGAGGGCATCAACGGCCGGATCGAGCTTGCCGGCCACCTCGCGGGCGTCTCTCCATCCGCCGCCGGCCCAGTGGAGGTGGTCGGCGCACTGCGGCATGAGCTCGTAGACGTGCGGCTCCGGATCGACGCCGCGCATCCGCTCGTAGTGCGCCCCCGGGATCAGGTGCCAGAGGTGGCCGATGACATTGTTGGTGAAGATCATCTCGCCAAAGTCGTCGTAGTCGAGGCCCCAGGGATTCGTCGTGCCGCGGGTCACCACCTCGAAGCGGCGGGTCCGTGGATGCAGCCGCCAGATCGCGCAGTCGATCGTCGTGCGGGCGACATCGGGATCGCCCGGCCGTCCCACGCGGCTCGTGGCTTGGATTCCGTGGCGGCCATAGAGCCAGCCGTCGGGGCCCCACATGAGTCCGTTCACAACATTGTGGGCGACGTTCTTCGCATTGAAGCCGTCGAGGATCGGCTCGGCCGGGCCGTCCGGGAGGTCGTCGCGATTTCGGTCGGGCACGAAGAGAAGTTCCGGAGTCGAGGTGAGCCAGACGCCGCCGTGTCCCAGCGCGATGCCGGTGAGGTTGCGGCCGCCGTCGAGAAACACCTTCCGCGAGTCGAACCGGCCGTCGCCGTTGGTGTCTTCAAAAATGAGGACGCGGTCGGTGCCGTCCGTCCGCCATTCGGGATAGGAATAGTTTTCGACGACCCACAGCCGGCCGCGGGCGTCGGTCGCGATCGCGATCGGCTGGCACACGTCGGGCTCGGCGGCGAAGAGCTCGACGCGAAACCCCTCCGGCACCTCGATGCCGGCGACGAGATCGGCGGCACCGGGCGGCTCCTCTCCCTTCGCCTGCGTGTTGACGGCATGCGGCGAATGGTCGGCGGCTCGGACCGAAGCGACCAAGGCGATCGACGCTGCGACAGTGAACAGAAGGCGGTGCATAACGATTGAGATTACCAGCCAAAGGCGAAAGACGGATCCATCGCCGACTCCTGAGCGGTCTGCCCGCTCGCGCTACTCGCGGCCGAACAGTTGCTCCTCGCGGGGCAGGATGTTGACCTTCCAGGTGGCCGGGTAGAACCGCACGATGCGACCGGGGCGAAAGCCCTCGAGCATCATGCAGCACTTCACCTTGATCTGCACGCCGCTCGAGCCAACCTCCGCAGCCACCGTGTCGATCGCCAGAATGTTGCCCCCCTTTCGATCGTGCATCGGCTCGTAGGTCATGAGCGACTCGGCCGCGACGGCGATGCCCCCCTTCGGGGCTTTCGGATCGTCCTCGCGGGCCGAGAACGGCCAGCCGTGCGGCTCCTCGTCGATGCCGGTCAGCTCCTCGAACAGCCTGGGATCGACCGAGTCGAAGAACGTGATCGTCACGACCTGCGCCTCGTCGTCGACTTCCTCGATCCAGCCCGGCAGGCCGCGATCGCGGACGTGGTCGCGGTGCCGCTTCAGTTGCATCTCGGTCGCGAGCCGCCGGCTCGGCTCATCCAGCCAGATGTCGAGCACCCGGCCCGGGCCATGGAGCGTCGCCCACGTGATGTTGAACTGCACGATCTGGCCGACGGCGATCGACTCCGCGGTTCCGAAACCCTGGCCACTGTGAACCCGCGTGCCAGCCATCAGGTCGAAGGTCCTGGCCGCACCGCTCGGCTTGCCCTCGACGAGAAGCGTGGCGGTCAGCTTTTTTTCGGCCACGTTCACCGCGTCCACTCTCCACGCCTGCTTTTGTCGCGCATGGTGCGAGAAGTCGTCCTCCAGCCGCAGGCACCGCTTGAATTCCCACTCCGCGGCGCGTGGCCCATGGGCGCTGCCGGGCGGCGGCGACGTGTCGCCGGGATCCTTCACGTAAAAAAGTCCGTACACATGCGTCCCGATCGGGATGTCCTGCAAGGCCGCAGGAGCGCCGTGGTAATGGATCGAGCCGTAGGGCAGCATCGCGCTCTCGAGCGGCAGGTCGAAAAGGGAAACCTGCTGGCTGTCGTCGCGGTCGATCCGGATCTGAAACCGCCGCTCGGGATGATCGCACTGGATCAGTTCACCCGCGATGGCGTGCGCCGAGCACGCTGGCGGGAATTTCCCCTCCACGAGTTGGAACCACTTGAGCGACGTGTCGGGATTCGCGTCGGTGCGAAACGGGAGGGGCTCCTCGGCGTGGAGCGACATCGCGATGGCGAAGAAGACGACAATTGTTTTCATATTCAGCCGAGCAGGGTCGAGATGGTGCCGGTGCTGTCCTGGAAAACGTCGGTCTCGACGCCCACCCGCTGGGCCATGGTCAACAGCAGGCTGCTGAGCCGCGCGCGATCGTCCACCGGACGCGAGCAGATGCGGTAGAGCGCATTGGCATCGGCCAGATCGTAGCGGCCGATCTTCGTCAGGTTGAAATCGACGTGCCGGCCGTGCCGGTAGCCGAGCGCGCGGCCGCCGGCCAGGATGGTCGGCAGGTTGGCGTTGCCGTGGGTTTGGCCGTACGCCATGCCGCTGCCCCAGAGCACCTGGGTCGTGTCCAAGAGCGGTCGGCCCTCCTCCTGGCATGCCGCGAGCCGGTCGAGGAAGGAGGCGAATTGTTCGACCAGGAACGCGTCGGTATCGGCGAGCCGCCGCATCTGTTCGGGATCGCCGTTGTGGTGCGAGAGCGAGTGCCGGCCCGACGAGATGCCGATGTCGGGGATCGACCCGCCCTGGGCCTCGGCGCAGATGCTGCAGGTGATGACCCGCGTCGAGTCGGTCCGCAGCGCCAAAACCATGAGGTCGGCGAACAGGCCGTGGTATTCGCGAACCCGCGACAGATCGACCTTGCGGGTCAGCTGGGCTTCGTCGGCCGGGTCGATCGAGGGCTTGGGAACATCGAGCCAGGCTTCGGCCCGTTCAGTCCGCACCTCGACCTGCCGAACCGCCGTCAGGTATTCGTCAAGTTTCGATCGGTCGTGGCTTCCGATTTTTTGATTCATGCGCCGGGCGTCCTCGGCGATGAGATCGAGGACGCTCGCTCGTCGCTGGAGCCGCCGCTGGGTCACCGTCTTCTTCTCCCGGTCGACCCCGCAGAGCATGTTGAAGATCTGGCGGGGATTCCGCTCGGCCGGCAGCTGGATGCCGTCCCGCGACCAGGCCAGCGAATGGCCCTCGATCGCGATTTCCAGCGATGCGAACCGCGTGCTCGGCCCCTGCACCTCGGCCATGAGCTGGTCGACGGAGACGGTGTTGCGGAAGGCCCCGCCGTCGGCGGGCACGTTGGCGCCGGTCAGCCAAACCCGCTCGCAGTTGTGGGCCTTGCCCAGCCCCAGCGGATGATGCAGCCCGCTGATCGGCGTGATGTTTGCCCGATGCCGCTCGAGCGCCTGCATCGACTTCGACAATTGGTAATCAGTGCCCTCCTTCTCGATCTGCCAGGAGAGCGGGTTGACACCGTTGGGAATGTAGAGAAACACGCTCCGCTTGGGCTTCGTGGGCGTCGGCACGGCGGCCGCTGCCCCGCCCGGCGCGATCATGCAGTCGAGCAGCGGCAGAGACATCGATACGCCCATCCCGCGCAGCACCCGGCGGCGGTTGATCAGCCATCGGTTAGTGTTGACGTTGCTCATGAGGACCCTCTCATCGCTTCTGAAACAGGTCGGATGTGACGAATGCCGTGATGATCTCCCGCAGGCGGTAGTCGTGATCATGGCCGGCGCGGGCGATCGCCGCCAAGTCGTCTCGGTCGTCGAACGACATCGTCCGACGCAGGCCGTAGGTGGCGAGTTTTTCGATGAAGGTGGCGTTGAAGGCTTCGATGTCGGCGAGCAGGAGCTGCTTGAATTCCAAGGGCGTGCGAAAGCTGCGGCCGTCGGGCAGCGTTCCGGAGGAATCAACGGCAGGGTCGTCGCCCGTACCCATGACGGCTTCATGGGTCTGCCAGCGGCCGATCGCGTCGTAGTTCTCGAAGGCCAGTCCGAGCGGGTCGATCGTGCGATGGCACGATGCGCACCGCGGATCGTAGGTGTGGGCCGCGAGCTTCATCCGTAGCGTCGCCTTCGGCGAATCCACCGGATTCGGCGGGATCGGATCGACGTTGATCGGCGGAGGAGGAGGAGATCTGCCGAAGATCGCCTCCAGCACCCACGTGCCGCGATGCACGGGACGATGCCGCGTGCCGTCGGACGTGAGCGACAGGATCGACGCCTGGGTGAGCAGGCCGCCGCGGCGGCCATCCTGCGGGAGCGACACGCGGCGAAACTCCGCCCCCTCGACCTCTGGCAGCCCGTAGAACCGGGCCAGCCGTGCATTCACCATCGTCCAGTCGGAATGGAGGAATTCGCGCAGGCTGAGGTTGCGGTCCAGCACCTCACGGAAGAACGAGGTGGTCTCGCCGGTCATGCTCTGTTCCAGCGACCGGTCGTAATCGGGGTAGAGCATCTTGTCGGGCTGGAACATGCCGACCTTTCGCAGGTGCAGCCATTGCGACGCGAACGAATCGCTGAAGCGCCGGGCCCGCGGATCGGCCAGCATGCGGTCGGCCTGGCGCCGAAGCTCCGACCTGTCGCGGAGCCTGCCTTGCTCGGCGACCGCAAAGAGCTCGTCGTCGGGCATCGTGCTCCAGAGCAGATACGACAGCCGGCTGGCCAGTTCCCAATCGTCGAGCGTGTCGCGTTGCGCGTCGTCGTCACCCTCGGCCAGGAATAGGAAGCTCTTGGAACAGAGGATCGATGCCATGCCGGTCTTGACGGCGGCCGGAAATGCCTCCCCCGCGTCGAGTTCGGCCTTCACGAGGGCGACGTGGCCGTCCACCTCGTCGGCCGCCACCGGTCGACGAAAAGCGCGACGCGCCAGTTTTGCCAGCCCAGCGCGCACGTGCTCCAGGTTGCCCGCCTCGGCGGGCCAATATTCGTCGCGCCGCCGCCGCTCGTGCTCGCTGACGAGCGGGCCGCGCCAGGAAACCGTGTCCATGATCAAGAAGGGATACCGTGGGCGGCCCCGTTCGTCGGTCAGCTTCATCTGCCACGGCGCGCGGAGGGCCTTGGTGCTGATGAAAGGGATGCGGCTGTGCATGAAGGCGCGGATGTTCGTGGGCGGCCCTGGGACGTCGTTGATGGCGTGGATCGTCGGATGTCCCTTCGGGAGATGGGTCTGAAAGGTGACCGTGACGGGCTGGTCCTCGGGGCCGACGACGTCCTCGGCGAAGAGCACGCGATCGAGGTTCGTCTCGATCACCATGAGCCGCGGGGCGCGGCCGCTCTCCGGCTTCAGGCCGCTGAGCGTGTAGCTGATCTCGTAGATGCCCGCCTCCGGCAGGGGCTCGATCACCGATCCACGATAGATGTCGCCCGCCAACAACTCGAACCGCACCTTGTCGAGCAGTCCGGCCTCCCGCAGGCGTTCGCGATGCGTCTTCTCGATCGTCTTCTCATCCACGGCCCGGCGGCTGGCTTCGAGGAACTCCGACTTCTTTTCCGGATAGGCCTCGGCCAGGATCGTCTCGGCGGCAGCGAGATACTTTTCGATCATCGAGGGGGAGAGCGTGAGCACCGAGCCCAGCCGCTCGAACCCATGCCATTCAGGGTCTGCGGGGAAGCCGGCCGGATCCGTGGCGTCGTAATGCACGCCGATCAGGTCGCGGATGGTGTTGACGTACTCGTCGCGGGTCAGCCGGTGGTAGGACACACGGCCTCGGCCCGCCATGCGTGCCGCTTCCCCCTCCTCGAGTCGCGCTGCCAGCCAGCGGACGACGGCCGCAGATTCGTCTGCGGTGGGCGGGTGGGGCACGTCCTTGGGGGGCATCTCTCCGGAAGTCATCCGGGCGATGACGTCGGCCCACTGCGGCACGTTCTCCACCCCGACCTCGCGGGAGAGGGAATCGATGCGAAACCCGCCTTCCTGCCTCATCCCGCCGTGACAGCCGAGGCAGTGAGCCTGCACGAACGGCCAGACATGCGTGTCAAACTCCGATGACGCCAGGAGCGCCGGCGTTGTCCCCGGAACTGCGAGGACGAGGAGGATCGCGAAACGTGTCATGGATTCGACCGCTGAGGATCAAAAGTCCTTTTAGCCGATGTGCAGCCAATCCCGCGGAAAATCCGTTCCATCCGGCACTTTCCAGCGTTGAATCCTTCCCCGGAGGATGCCGGGGATCCCTCCCAAAAAGCGGCGATTCCCGCACTTCGCGGTTTCCGGCGGCCAATTTCGCGGGATTGTGGCGGTATTCGCTAAATTTCAATGGAGTGTTGCAACGTTGAGCGTCCCCGCCGAATTCGCCGTGCAGATGACGAAGTGCCAGCGGCGGCTGCACGCCTTCATCCTGTCGTTGGTCTGGAATCCCGCCGACGCCGACGACGTACTCCAAGAGACGAATCTCGTGCTCTGGCAGAAAGTGGCGGAGTTTGACGATTCCCGGCCGTTTTTGCCCTGGGCGATGCGGTTCGCCCAATTCCAGGCCATGGCCTGGCTGAAGTCGCGGCAGCGGAATCGGTTTGTGTTCGACCACGATCTCGTGCAGCTGCTGGCCAGTGAGGCGGCGGCCGAGCCCCTCTTCGACCCCCGTCGGATCGCGCTCGCCTCGTGCCTCGAGAAGCTCAGGCAGCCTCAGCGCGACCTCGTGCTCAAGCGGTATGAGCCGAATGGGTCGGTAAACGCGATGGCGGCGGCCGTGGGAATCACACCCAAGGCGGTCTCCGACCGGCTACGGCGAATCCGTCAGGGCTTGCTCGAATGTGTCAACGCGGCGATCGCCAGGGAGGCGCTCACATGAACGCCGACTGGCAGGACCTTTTCAACCGGATGGCCGACGGCATTCAGTTGGAGGCCGACGAGCGCGAACTGGCGGCGATCTTGAAGTCGAGTGCCGAGGCACGGCGGGCGTACCGGGCCTTCATGGAGATTCACTCGGCACTCCATTGGGATTCATCCTGTCTGGCGTCGCAGGGCGGTCCCCCGCCGACCGGCAGCCCGGACAAGACTCCAGGCACCCGCGGCTTCGACCCGCGGCGATTCGCGGCGGCCATCGCGCTGGCGATCGGCGCCTTCACGGCGGCGGCCATGATCCTGCCCTGGCGCGAGCGGCTGACGGTTGCCACCGTCGAGAGCGGTGGCCAAGATGCCTCCGAGCCGGCACCGCTGGCCGTCGTCGCACGAACTCGGTTTCTCGTCCCTCGCGGCGACGGCCCCGTGCCCGAGGCGGGGCGGCCGTTTGCGGGCGGGCGGCTGGCCATCGGCGGCGGAGCGGTGGAACTTTCGCTCCGCAACGGCGTCGTCGTCGTCTTCGAGGGTCCTGGCGAACTGGATCTGTTGGACGACATGACGGCCATTCTCCACGATGGCCGCGTCGTGGTGCGAATGCCCAAGGGTACGCATGGCTTCCGGCTGCGAACGCCCAGCGCCGACGTGCTCGACTTGGGCACGGAGTTCGCCGTCAGTGTCGGTGGCGGCAATCTGACCGACGTGCAGGTCTACGACGGTGCCGTGCTGGCCTCCGCGGGCTCTCGGCCGGACGCGGCCCAGCCGCCGAAGCGGCTCGAGGCGGGGCAGGCGGCCCGGTTTTCGTCCGAGCGAGCCGTGGAGCCAAAGCCGCTCGAGTATCGCCCGGAGCGGTTCGTGCGGGAACTGCCGGCCGACGTGCCCATCCCGTGGCACGGTCTCCCGGAACCGAAGTCCGCAAGCGAGATCTGGCTCTATGGCCGGCCGCAGCGCGATTCGATCACAGTGCACCGGGCGCCGCCGGTCGTGGTCGTGGATGGCAACCTGGAGGAATGGACTGACAAGCCCGGGTTCGCGGAAACCCGCGACGGCACGGCTGACTGCCCGGAGTGGGCCGACGGGCGGATGATGTTCGACGACCGCTGCCTCTACATCGCGGCCCACATCGGTGATCCCATGCCGATGCGGGGGATCATCGATCCGGAGGTCGATGCCGGGTATGGATGGCAGAGCGGCGGCGTGCAGGTGCGCGTCTCCACAGATCGCCGCATGGGCTGGCCGGCCCGCGGCAATTCGTGGGGCTACTACCGACTGCGGCAGATCGAGCCGACCGCGGAACAGATGGAACTGGCCGCCAACCCTCGCTTCGCCCATCTCACGATGTGGTTTCACGCTCCCACGAAGACTCCCTGTCTGACTATCGTGGATGGGATGCTCACCGGACCGCTCGTCGTGAACCCCGCCGGGTTCTCCGGCGCCTTCCGGGCCGACGACGATGGCAAGGGCTACACGCTCGAATACGCGATCCCCTGGACGCTTCTTGGCTGCGCCGACGATTCGCCACGAAGCGGCGACGCGCTCGCGGCGGTTTGGCAGGTGAACTGGTCCGACGAGGCGGGCCGGATGCGCCGGGAGCACATGGTGGAGGTCCGCAACCGCGAGGAGCCCCTGCGAATCAACGTCTGGGAGCGGGCGGCGACCTGGGGCCGCGCGGAATACCGCTGAGTGTGTGCCTGGCCATGGCATCCCGTGCTTGCCACAGTAATTCCACGCAGCGAGAGGACCACCATCTGAAACCGTCGTTCGCCGTTCTCACCGCCTGGGCCGCCTGGATCGTCGTCATACCGGCAGCGGCAGTCTTCGCTGCCAAGCCTGCCGATCCCGCCGCCCATTCGCAGCCGTCGTTCGCCGAGTTCGACAAGCGGGCCCGGGCCGGCGAGCGGCTCGACGTGGTCTTCTTCGGCGCCTCGCTCACCTGGGGCGCCAACGCGTCCGATCCCAACCGCACGTCGTACCGCGCGGAGGTGGCACGCCGGCTCGAGGCAAAGTATCCGGCCGCGCACTTTCGGTTCCACGACGCCGCGATCGGTGGCACAGGCTCGCAGCTCGGCGTGTTTCGCGTGGACCGCGACGTGCTCTCCCGCGAGCCGGATCTCGTGTTCGTCGACTTCTCTGCCAATGACGACATCACCTCCGACACGCCCGAAACGCTCGCGAGCTACGAGGCGATCCTGCGGCGGATCCTCACCGAGGCCCGCTGCCCGGTCGTGCAGGTGATCTTTCCCTTCCAGTGGAACGTGGCGGCCAAATCCACTGCGGGCATGAAGCGGCGCGATGCTCACCTGGCCTTGAGTCGCGCCTACGGCACCGCGGCAGGCGATGCGATCACGCTCGCCATCGACCGCGTGGGCCGCGGCGAAACCACGCTGAAAGCGCTCTGGCCCGTCGACGGCGTCCACCCCTGCGACGATGGGTATACGCTCTTCGCCGACGCGGCGTGGGAGGCGTTCGAGGCCGCGGTGCGGGACAGCCGTGTCTGCCGCGTGCCCGAGCCGATGCTCCATGCCGACACCTACATGGAGTCGGTCCGCTGCCCGCTTGTATCGCTCGGGCCCTTGCCCGAAGGGTGGAAGGCCGGGCGGCCCAATCTGACGTCTGCCTTCTTC